>CALDNG010000174.1 GCA_937915285.1 uncultured Desulfomonile sp.
CCTTGGGAGTGGGAGGAATTTTCGGTATTTTTTCTTTAGGAGCGGTATGGTCCCTATCCGAAATAGCTGACGCTTCTTTAGGAGGAGGTTCCGGCGGCTTCTCAGACTCCTGTGGTTCTACGAGCCGGACCTGAGTGACTTTTTCTCCTGGCTTGAGCAAAGGGCTTGGCTGGGCAAGGTTCTGGAAATAGGGAATTACGGCAATAAGGGAGAAGTGCAAAACCAGCGCCACTACGAAACAGTATTTGAATAGACGGTCTAATTTGCCACTTTCGATTGTCCGGTAGCTCCCTCGAGCCACCTCCATCTCAAGTTCCGTGTCCAAAGCACTGTCTGTGTCGGGCTCATTGTCCAGATCCGCCACAGGTCCGGAATACACTCCGGGGTGTCGCCCTATCGGAAATGATTTCCACCAGGATTTGAGGTTTTCGATTATCATCAAGTCAACAACTTATAATAAAACGTGTAAATATAATAACCGGTTTTGAGGTTTTTACAACCTAATTTATTGGAACTAAATTCCGTTTGAGGCCCAAATAGCAAGTAATCAACGATCTGCCGACCTGACTAAGTAGCCTCAGGATATGATCATCATGCGTTGAATCGCGGGTCCATACACTCGAGCGCCGACACGGCTTCTGTAAAGATATCCCTTTCGGTTCTCGGCCACACCGTAGCATAACAATATACACAATCATGATAACAGGTGTTGTAAGCCCCAATGTCAATCGACTCCAGGCAACCACATTCCGACCGGCTGCGCCCGCGCTTGAGTCTATTTAGCGCTTCAAGCGAAGAATTAGAGTTCAGAAGTGCGCCAACAAAATTCCTGTCAATACAGTTTGCTTTTATGATCGGCGACTGGATCAGGTGATCGTGCGCGCAGGCAGCCAGCGTTATACCGTGCTTAAGCCCAATATCAGCCATCTCGAGAGCCATGTTAAATGCCTGATCCCGTGAAGGTTCATGGAAATCAATTTTTCTGGAGCGCATTTTTTTCAGTGTCTTTCTGTAGTAATCACAAAAACTGAAAATACACTCACCAGAAAAGTGTTTCATTAACGAACAAAGCCCTTCAAAATTCTTTAAATTCCATTTTGTATCGAAATCTCCGGTTATCACAACGGGATCGTATCTCCACCTAATGACCCTATTGTCGAATATGGACGAAATCATTTCAAGGGTCTTAACTGTGTGACGCACATCCGGGGTTTGTGGTTCCCACTCCACCGGATAATTGTTCACCGTGTACAGGAAAAACATCGAATAACCGCGATCCTTCAACTCCCCGAGCCTTGGCAAGAGGGGTGATGCGTTTTTGGTCCAGAACGCCAGGGCCAGGACATCCTGCGGTCGGAGTGACACCGTCCACACATGAGAACTGAAAGGCGACATGACCTTGACCTGACCTGATAAAATCCTGTTCATGAACCAGTCTGAATAAAAAGCCGGAATATCTGTTCGTCTGCTGGCTGAAATTATTTTCATGAGGGCCTCGTCTTTACGATCGCCACCGGCCTCTGAGACAGAAAGGGAACTTCGTTCCCCAAAGGCTATCCAGGCAAGGGCGCACATGATCATGTTTTTCTGTTCCATGTGTGGTAGATGAGGTTATAATGCAAAATATCCTAAAACAAAACACCGTAACATTTTGATTGTGGAAGGGGGGACTCTGGCGCACAATATGTTGTTTACGGGTTGGACTGATTCATTTTAAAAATGTTTCGAGTGCCTCCAGGAGGACAAGGCTCCAGGCGCGCTCTCTTCAAAAATTGTTTCGAAAGGACATTACATGGCCAAGCAAAAGAAGAACCTGGACTCAATGGAAGGGGCGGTTCCGGAAAACGAGCGAGCCAAGGCTGTAGAGATTGCAGTAGGCCAGATAGAAAGGCAGTTCGGTCGCGGATCAATAATGAAGCTCGGGGACTCCGGGCTCGTCTCAAATATAAAGGTCATTTCGACCGGTTCCCTCTCCCTGGATATTGCCATTGGGGTTGGTGGTATCCCCAGAGGCAGAATTACTGAAATATTCGGTCCAGAGTCATCAGGTAAAACCACACTGTGTCTTCACGTAATCGCAGAAGCCCAGAAAAAAGGTGGATACGCCGCATTCGTGGATGCTGAGCATGCTTTGGACACTCATTATGCAAGGAAACTCGGTGTAAAAACTGAGGAGCTTCTGGTATCACAGCCAGACACTGGGGAGCAAGCCCTCGAGATTACTGAAATACTTGTCAGATCAGGCGCCATGGATGTTGTTGTCATTGACTCCGTGGCTGCGCTGGTTCCAAGAGCTGAAATCGAAGGGGAAATGGGCGACTCTCACATGGGACTGCAGGCCAGACTCATGTCGCAAGCTCTCAGAAAACTGACTGCCGCCATTTCTAGATCCAATACTGCTGTCATCTTCACAAACCAGATCAGACAGAAGATAGGGATAATGTTCGGGAACCCCGAAACAACAACTGGTGGAAATGCCTTAAAATTCTATTCGTCACTCAGACTGGACATACGACGTGTGGGTCAGATTAAGGAAGGTGAAAACATCATTGGCTCGAGGACGAGAGTCAAGGTGGTCAAGAACAAGCTGGCGCCACCTTTTCAGCAGGTTGAATTCGACATAATGTATAATGAGGGAATATCGGCAGCCGGGGAAACGCTTGACTTGGGCGTTGAGGCGGGTGTCATAGACAAGTCGGGAGCCTGGTACTCCTACAATGATGATCGCATCGGCCAGGGACGTGAAAACGTCAAGACATTCCTGAGAGAAAATACCGAGATACTTAATGAAATACGGAACAAAATTCTCGATAACAAGGGTTTCAAAATGACACCGACCCTTTCGAAGGATGGGGCCGAGGACTCGGAAAATCAAGCTTCAGATACTAATGAGAGTATGGATTAGAATCTACATGATGGTTCTGATTCGGGGTTGACTGTTTCAGGGTAGGCGCTTGAATTTACAGCAGTCTTTCCGGTTATTTCGCTGTCGCTTATTTTACATTGTCTAAGGTGGCGCATGAGAGTAATATGATTTCACACGTCGCTGTATGAATCTCTGTAGCAGTTATAAGTTGTGAGAGCGCTACAGGCCCGGTACAAGATAAGTATCTGAAATCATAATTTTCTGTGAGAGATCCCTAAATGAAAGATGTCAATTCCAACGTGACCAAAGAACACATTGAACACACCAGGTATTACCGATCGCTTACCATAAACATGGTGCTGATAATTGTGCTGGTTTCAATAATGCCGCTAATACTGGCCTCTGTCACCATTGGGTATTTTTTTGACATCTCTTATAAGGAAAAAGTGGCTGACCATGTTGTGACACTCGTCAAGAAACACCAGCTGAGTATTGACAGTTTTCTGAAACAGCGAGTGGCAAACATCAGGTCGCTTGCGAGGATTTTCACATTTGAGCAATTGAATAACGACGCTTTCCTTAAAGAAAGGCTGCTGGTGCTTCAGGAGGAGTACGGCTCGATTTTCGTCGATCTAGGAATTGTCAATGAGAATGGTATCCAGATCGCATATGCCGGACCGTATGGACTCAAAAACGCGGATTACTCAAAGTCTGAATGGTTCAGGCAAAGTATAGCGACTGATGTTTACGTGAGTGATGTATTTTACGGATTGAGGGGGGTCCCTCATTTCATTATAGCTGTTCGACGCGAGAATTCGGATGGGACAAGATGGATAATGAGGGCTACGGTCGATTTCGAGTCCTTCAATTCGCTTGTAGAGAGCATCCAGATAGGCAAGACAGGTTTTGCGTTCATACTGAATCGTAAGGGTGAATTCCAGACTCAACCAAGGTTTGAAGTCAGCAAGACCAAGGGCGCTTACATGGAGTTCATGTCAGGTGAAAGATTCCGCCCAGACCAGGTAGGCTATATTGAACAATCGTTTGAAAGTGGCAAGGATACCATTCAGGTCATGGCCCCTTTGAAAGGCGGTAACTGGTTGTTGGCATTCCAGCAAAGCACTTCTGACGCATACAAGGTGCTGGAATATGCCAGATATCTGACTTTCGGGATATTCGGATTGGGTTGCCTGGGGATCATAGTGGTCGCGATACTGCTATCAAAAAGGATGGTTCGACATATAGCCAGGGCTGACCTAGAAAAAGAAATGATGAATGAACAGGTCATTGAAGCCGGAAAACTGGCCTCCCTTGGAGAACTGGCAGCGGGAATCGCCCACGAAATCAACAACCCGGTCGCTATCATGGCTGAAGAAGCCGGCTGGATTGAGGATCTGCTGACAGAGGAAGAATTTGAGGACAGCGAAAACCTCAATGAGTTCAGGAGGGCCCTGAGCCAGATAAGAACTCAGGGAAAAAGATGCAAGGAAATCACCCACAAGCTTTTGAGCTTTGCAAGAAAGACCGACCCAACAGTCAAAAATGTTCAACTCAATGATATGATTGAGGATGTCATAGCTCTCTCTGAACAGAGGGCAAAATATGCAAATGTTAAACTGTTATCCGATCTGGACCCTTCCCTGCCCACGGTTGATGTTTCCCCATCAGAGATTCAACAGGTAATGCTTAATCTTGTCAACAACGCCGTGGACGCACTTGAGCCTCAGGGAGGCAAAGTTACACTATCCAGCAAGGTTGAAGGCAATTTCATAGTGATCGATGTGGCAGATGACGGCCCTGGCATTCCAAAGGCCAACCTTTCCAGAATCTTTGATCCATTCTTTACTACTAAACCTGTTGGTAAGGGCACAGGGCTAGGACTCTCCATCTGTTACGGAATCATTCAGAAAATGGGAGGAGAAATCAGCGTAAGCAGCGCAGTAAGTCTGGGCACGACGTTTCACGTCAGGATTCCAGTTCCTGCAAAGACCGCTGAACGGACATCCGGTCAATCCGAATTGGAACAGTCAAAAAATAACTGATTGAGACTTTTTCAACTGTCTCAACCTTTGTGCAAACGCCTATAGGGAAAAGATGATGATCGAAAATTCCGGCGATAAGCCTGATAAGCCTAAACTTCTCATAGTCGATGACGAAGAAGGCTATGTGAATATACTGGCCAAACGCCTCACCAAAAGAAACTTTGTGGTGAAAACGGCCTTGAGTGGAGCCCAGGGTATACAGGAACTCAGACGAAACGACTTTGATGTCGCAATACTGGATTTAAAAATGGAAGGAATGGATGGAATTGAGGTGCTAAAAATTTTTAAACAAATGGCGCCGCAACTCGAGGTCGTAATGCTGACCGGTCACGGATCCGAGCAGGCGGCCAGAGAAGGAATCAAGTTTGGGGCTTTTGACTACTTGACAAAGCCCTGCGAACTGGACGAGCTAGTCGAGAAATTAAGGCAGGCATGTAAAAGGAGAGCGTGTAGTGAATGAATTCAAAGTATTACTGGTGGACGACGAAGAAGACTTCGTTCATACACTCGTTAAACGTCTAACCAAGAGAAAACTGGATGTGAGGGCAGCCTTGAGCGGACGAGAGGCGCTCAAGGCAGTAGCTGAAACTTCCCCTGACGTAGTGGTGTTGGATGTAAAAATGCCCGATATGGACGGCATTGAAACGCTAAAACAGATCAAGGCCATCAAATCATCCATCGAGGTCATCATGCTAACGGGCCACGCGAATGTTGAGGTGGCTATTCGAGGAATGGAACTCGGGGCCTTCGACTATCTGATGAAGCCAATAGAAATTGATGAATTGCTGTATAAGCTTCAGGACGCCTATAAAAAGAAATGCTGCAACCAGGATGACCAGGAATGCGCCATACCCAACGGCCTGAAGGCGTGAACGCTACCCGGGATAACGTCCTCAACAGGATAAAATCCTTAAACAATTAAAGGCGCCCAAATCAAAGGTGTCAGCTTTTTTAACATACTGTAAAGTTTTTTGACACCATAAACTGTCAAATATTTGGACTATGAAGGCGCCGCCTTTAAAATGCGTGCAAGTTTGGATAGTTATGGGGCCCCAGTGGCATTATTTTTGGCATAGGCATTGCAACCGGGATAAGATTTAAGTTTGATGAATCAGGGAGGAAGCTTGAGATGAAATTGGGCAACGCATTGTACCGGATGTTCATGGAAGCCTCCAGGGCTCACGCTAGATGGGACTACGAGACATCCATGGCCATTTTGAGGGACAAGAGAAGACTACGCATTCTGGCTCTAATGGCGATTCCAGCCGTGCTCACTGGAGTGGCCCTCGCCGCTGACGTTCCGACTGAATTTCTTGGCGGATATAAGGCCTATCAACCGGCCTACTACACTCCTGCCATATTTGTTGTTTCGATAGCCGTAGGACTATGCGCAGGTTTAATCACTGGTTGTATTGGAGCAGGGGGAGGCTTCATCATTACACCTGCGCTTATGAGCGCTGGAGTGAAGGGTATATTGGCTGTTGGAACAGACCTTTTTCACATCTTTGCCAAGGCTATTATGGGTACAGCGATCCATAAGAAACTGGGGAATGTGTCGGTGGCCCTTGCCGTAGCCTTTCTGGTAGGCTCCGGGCTTGGGGTGACCGGTGGCGGATTTATCAACAGGGCGATATATGAACACAATCCGGTGTTAAGTGATTTGTTTATCAGTGTGGTCTATGTTGTGCTCCTGGGTTTTCTGGGCTTTTATTCACTAATAGATTTTCTGAAACTAAGAAACGCCGGTGGGGACGTTGGGGCTCATGGTGGGTCTAGCGCTCACGGGGATGCAGCCGCTTCGGGAAAAGTTGGACTACCTGCCAGGCTGCAGGCCTCAAAAATACCCCCACAGATCACTTTTGATGAGGATCTGGTTCCTGGAGGAAAGAAGATTCCGGCTTTGTTTGTGGCGATTGCAGGCGCAATAGTCGGTTTTGCCGCAGCCATCATGGGAGTTGGCGGAGGTTTTCTGACATTCCCTATCTTTGTTTATGTCCTGGGTGTTTCATCCTTCACCACTGTCGGGACCGACATTCTTCAGATCATTTTCACGGCTGGTTATGCCGGTATATTTCAGTACGCGATATACGGTTTCATTTTCTACACACTGGCGATGGGCATGCTTCTCGGTTCCTTGCTGGGCATTCAGATAGGCGCCCTGACCACCAAGGTCGTCAAGGGTATATACATAAGGGGCTTTTACGCAGTCTCCATCCTCGCCGGTTTCGTTAACCGATTTTTTTCCTTACCCGAAAAACTCAATCAGATGGAAATCATCAATATCTCTGATTCACTGGCCAAGGGCCTGAATTTTGCCGGACTGATTGTCTTCTTCGTGGTCATTGGAATATTCGCTTTGTGGGTTATAAGCAAATTCATCTCGAATATTAAAACACTTAGAGGGGAGGTCTAGAGAGATGGTAGTATTAGACAAGGGACATTTTGTTAAAGGTCTCCTCCTGACCATCAGCTTTGGAATAGTGCTTTTTATCATGTTCATGCCCTGGTTTGGCACAAACCCGAGGACCAACCAGCCGCAGAACGCTATGGAAGCCGCTGATGACCTTTTCAACGCGATCTCAAAGGGCTCGACTCATTATATTCCTGACCTGCAGAAAAAGAACCAGGCTTTCACGGGAGTGAATGTAGATCTCAACATCCGCCTGAAGAGCAATGAGTTGGCTCAGAAGACGTCAAAGGTGCTGAGCATGGCCGGAGCGAAGGTTTCCGGTGAGGGTGTTCAGTTGAAGGTTGAAGGGGATTTGGGCAAGATAATAACGGCTGCATTGAAGGACTCTGACGAGTTGTTTTTCAACAGGGAAGCCCACTTTCAGACAAAATACGGATTATCCGGACGTGAGGTAATATACGCTTGGTGGAGCGCATTCAAGGATTTCGACAAGGATTTGAAGAGACAGAACAAATTCAGGGAAGCTGCTTTTGTCAGTGATGTGACGAAGAAAGGGCTTGAAGTGGCTTTCAATTTTGCTGGGATCGAACCGCAAAGCGTCACTTCCAAGGCCGGTATCCTTGGTTTCTCTCTCGTCTTCTATGTCGTTTACACCTTGTGGTGGGGCATTGCGATATTCTTCCTGTTTGAAGGTTTCGGTCTTCAGATGAAGGCGGGGGCCAAAAAGGAAGTTTGAGATTTCTATTATCCGATAGGTCAGTGTTCTTGCTGTCCTATCGGATTCTACACAATTGATTTTGCAATTTTCTCTGTAGTGCGATACGAGTCGGAATTGAGTGGCCTTTCAAATTCATCCCCGTACTTTATATGAGCAATTGTTTTCTGGTGGACTTACTGTCCTGTTTTACTGAAACTGCCCCAACTTCTGGAACTAACAGACTACAAACTGGAACTTGGAACACTCTTGCGCGCCATGCTCCAGTATCGATGAGGAATTGATGGTTAGAATTACCAGGTTTCTGAAGCGACTCGTTGGAATGGGCTCTCAAAAAGAGGAGGATCTTCAGGATGTTCAAAGCCTGAGGACCGCTTTTACCAACAGATATCACAATTTCAAGCTTCTTCTCACCGCCAACAACAAGGCTTTGGAAATCATGTCTGAACTGGAGAAGGCTCTCGATGGCTCCCAGACTTTCGGCATGTCATTCGTCAGATCACAGTCTACCGCGGTTCTGGTAAACGTATTCCGGATTGTGAAGCACCTCAACGAACTCGCTCCAGGCAAATACGCAGACTTGTTTGAAAGGTTCAAGGTAATCCAGGAGTCAATTAACAGTGAGCTTACGTATAAGAAGATGACTCGAGGTGAAGACCTTGTGCTCCCGCTTGACAGGGTCAACCGCAACATGGTCGATCAGGTCGGCGGTAAGATGGCGAATGTGGCCGAAATACACAACAGCATCGATGTCCCGACTCCCCCAGGATTTGTCATAACAGCCCTGGCTTATGACCGCTTCATGAATCACAACGATTTGCAGGCGGAAATTGATCGTAAAATCCAGGCAGCGGATTCGGACAGACTTGACGACCTATATCGTTTGAGCACCCAAATACAGCAGTCAATCATTTCTTCTGAAGTCCCAAAGGATTTGGAGGATTCCATATACAGCGCCTATGAGGACATTGAGCAGAAAATGGGTAAAGGAGTGCGTGTTTCCCTCAGGAGTAGCGCCTTGGGAGAAGACGCTCTCGGGGCGTCTTTTGCCGGACAGTTTAAATCACTGCTCAATGTTAGCCATGACAGTCTTATTGAATCTTACAAGGAAATAGTGGCAAGCAAATATGGTCTTCAGGGAATAACTTACCGTCTTAATCGGGGAATTCCGGATGAAGATGTGGCGATGTGCGTTGGATGCATGGCGATGGTGAGCGCGGTATCAGGCGGGGTCATGTATTCGTGCAATCCCATGAATTTCCGAGACACATCCATATTGATCAATTCTGTTTGGGGATTACCCAAGGCTGTGGTGGACGGCAGTGTCGATCCGGATGAGATAGTAATTGAGCGCACAGACGGCTTGCGAGTCGCCCAAAAGGACATAAAGAAAAAGGAAGTTGAATTCGTGTGTTACCCTGAGGAGGGTGTGTGCCGCTCTGAGCTTGTTGGAGCCAAGGGAGATTCCCAGTCGATATCGGACAGCGTTGCTCTTGAACTGGCATCAATGGCCATAAAGTTGGATGACTATTATGGGGCTCCTCAGGATATTGAGTGGGCAATCGATGAAAATGGTCACATCTTCATTCTCCAATGTCGTCCTCTCCAACGAATTGAAATAAAATCGGATTCGCGCATTGAAAGGCCGGTCAGTGAAAATGCCCAAACGCTTGCCCGTGGCGGGATAACAGCTTCTCCAGGAGTAGCCACAGGGAAGGTCTTCATTGTCCGCAACGGAGTAGACCGGTTAAAGTTTCCTGAAGGCTCAGTGCTCGTCACTGCGCAATCACTTCCCAGGTGGGCTCCACTTCTTAACCACTCAGCCGCTGTGATAACAGAGACTGGAGGGGTAGCCGGTCATCTGGCCAATGTAGCGCGTGAGTTTGAAACACCGGCCATATTCGGGTTGTCCAAAGCCACTGAAATTTTTTCAAACGGGCAGGAAGTCACGGTTGACGCTGATGAGATGACCGTTTACGCCGGTAAAATCGAACATCTGCTTGAAAACAGGCGCGTGAAAAAGAACCTGATGGAGGGCGCTCCAGTTTATGAGACATTGAAGAGAGTCTCCAACCATATCATTCCTCTGAACCTCCTCGACCCGGACTCGACCGATTTCACTCCCCGAAAGTGCATGACTCTTCACGACATTACCCGCTTTTCTCACGAGAAGTCGGTCCACGAGATGTTTAACTTTGGAAAGGAACATCATTTTTCTGAGCGTTCAAGTAAGCAGTTGGTCTGCCATGTTCCCATGCAGTGGTGGATCATTAACCTCGATGACGGATTCCGTGAGGACGTTGACGGCAAGTTTGTTCACCTTGACAATATTGTTTCCATCCCGATGCAGGCCCTGTGGGAGGGAATAATAGCAGTTCCTTGGGAGGGACCGCCGCCGGTTGACACGGCAGGATTCATGTCAGTTCTGATTCAGGCTACAACCAATCCGGCTCTGGATCCTTCCATGAAGTCAGCTTATGCAGCCCGAAATTATTTCATGCTCTCCCAAAACTTCTGTAGTTTGACTTCACGCTTTGGTTTTCATTTTTCTACAGTTGAAGCGCTTGTTGGCGATCGTCCGGTGGAGAATTACATAAGTTTCTCCTTCAAGGGTGGAGCGGCTGACTATCCCAGGAGGGTTCGCAGGGCCATGTTCGTTGGGGAGATTCTGGGAAAATATGATTTCAGGGTTGAGATCAAGAAGGATAGTTGCTTTGCCAGAATAGAGGGGCTGGAAAAGGAGGTCATGAAGGAAAAGCTTCGGATTATCGGCTATCTGATAATACACACGAGGCAACTCGACATGGTCATGTCCAATGAGGCCTCAGTGCAACAGTATAAAAAGAAGATCTTTGACGAGGTGGATGGGAAGGTTCTTGGGGCGGGAGCAGTGGCGCCCCCTACCCCTATCGAGACTATGGGGTTATCTCTACCGTAGGATACAGGCCTCTCGACTGCCCTTCGCGGTAGGGTTGAACAATGTTGAAAGATATGGTTCGTCCTAGCTGGGCATGGCCTGAATTGTCGTCCGAATCGAAAAAGGCGCCATTAGCCTCTAGGATGTGCTGGATTCTGTTGCGGAATCCTTTCACAAACTTGTCACCACTACCCGTAAAAACCAGCCCTCCCATAGTAAATGAGCCATCAACCTTTCTGAATTCCTCCAGATCAACCGAGTTGGCGTCCAGATCGTGTGAATTGGCTATATAACCCCAGATAAGCCTGTTGGGAGGTATCTCAAGTGGACCATCTAGGTCTATTATTGTGTGAGGCATCACCACACAATTGTCTCCAATCTTGAGCCTGGAGGTCGGCGAGCCCTGCAAAAACGAGTTGAACCCTACGAAGACATGTTTTCCGATGTCGGTTGATATTATCTTTCCGCCATGGGCTGTGACATCATACCCATCAAGGTCAGAGTCTATCAAGTAGCAGTTCTCCTGAGCATTAGCTCCTTTTCCCATACGGGTATTCTCGATGTAGGACCTCTGGGCTACCAGAACATTCTCCTCAATTCTGTTGTCACCTCTGATTACCGCATACCTCGACAAGGATGCCCCATTGGGCACAGGTATACTCGATTGTGACGGAGCCCTCTCAAAAACCTCGGTGAAATTGTCTTTGCGGCTTTCCACAAAATTCATGAAAATGCCTTTAGGGGCCGAGCCCGTAACACAGTAGATGTATTTCCTCAATACATCCAGATCAAACTGATACCGGAATTCAAAAGCGTCCCTACCCTTTATCCAAATAGTTCCAGGCGACACAAACTCGTGCGCCAGTTCTCCCACCTGAACATAAGCATATTCTCCTACTACACAGTCGTGCATGGAGGTTATGTCCACAGTGCTGAACGGCCCAAGAAAGCTGCCTTCTACCGTAGAACCGTGAATGTTCGCATAGTGCAGGGACACGCTGTTTCGGATCAGGAAGGATTCAGGATTCTCCGGATCGTGAGAATGGCTGTGAATAAGTGTTTTTACAAGAAAGCTGTCCTTGATGATGATCGATTCATCCTCATGGAGTCTTATTCGCAAGCCACCTGCCTGAAAAATGTCTCCCTTCCTTTTCAGTTCGTCTCCGCGAACATCACACTTGTAAACCACAGAATAATCAACACAACACTGGCCGAGAAAGTAACTGCCCGCTATGTTACAGTTGCTGAAATGGAACCTGAGCGGATTCGTCGATGTTAGTCCATAGAAGGCATAGTATTTCGTAAACTTGTCGCGGTCGATCAAATCCCTTACATAGGGACCTACATCAAATGAAGGCTCGCGCAGGTTGATATTCACTCGGTCTATGATCCTGCTAATCAACTCGTCCAGTTTCGTCATCACTGCTCAACTCCATGATTTTTTATTGAATACACCCGGATAGACTCTAAGATGAAAGAAATCGCTCGGTTCGCAGACAGTATTGCTGATTTAGGGAAACGGTTCTTTTGTGAATATCTCAAAAATACCGTGTTTTATCAACAAAAAAACCTTCTGGCTGTTCGATAATGTTCCATTTTGTTGTGTTTTGAATTAGCGCCTGATCGGAGCTATAGATGTTGATTTGAAGATCTCAGAACTTGAATTGGGACATAAGTATTGTTACACTGTAACTTACTTACAAGACATCCTACGTGAGTGATAGAAATACACAAACAACCCTGTTGGTTGGGGGGGGGGACAAATATGTTGGCTCATGTCCACGCCGGTGCGCTTCTTGGGATAGACGCCTATCCTGTGGGTGTTGAGATAGATGTCCAGATGGGCATGCCTGGCATTTTGATGGTGGGATTGCCGGATAGCGCCGTAAAGGAAAGCGGCGCCAGGGTGAAATCTGCCATTTCCAACGCGGGATATCCTTTTCCGGCCCGTCGGATCACTGTGAATCTGGCTCCGGCTGGACTGAGAAAAGAGGGATCCGGCTTTGATTTACCCATAGCAATCGGAATACTTGCGGCTCTGAATCTGATGCCTGCGGATAGTCTGGACAAATACCTTATAGTGGGTGAGCTATCACTTGACGGAGGGGTGAGGCCGGTCAAGGGGGCGCTATCCTATGCGATTGCCGCCAAGAAGATGAATCTGAAGGGATTGATTGTTCCGTCCCTCAATGGCCCGGAGGCTGCAATTGTAACGGATATAGACGTCATAGGTGTTGGGTCTCTTCTGGACACGGCCGGTTTTTTGAGCGGCAAGATGGAAATTGCTCCTGTCACTGCTTCGGCCCGTGACCAATCGCCGACCCTTGGACGGTATTCTGTTGATTTTTGTGAGATCAAGGGGCAGGACTATGCGAAGAGGGCGATAGAGGTTTCTGCGGCCGGTGGTCATAATGTGCTCATGATAGGTCCACCGGGATCAGGCAAGACCATGATATCCCAGCGCATACCGACAATCCTGCCGGAGCCGGTGTTCGAGGAGGCTCTGGAAACGACACGAATTTATTCGGCAGCGGGGTTGCTTGGCGGAAATGGTAACATGATGATGCGCCGACCGTTTCGTTCGCCTCATCACACAGTATCGGATGCCGGGCTCATCGGTGGTGGAATGATTCCGAGACCCGGTGAGGTGTCACTAGCTCATAATGGGGTTCTTTTCCTCGATGAGATGCCGGAATTCAGAAAGAATGTTCTGGAGGTCTTGAGACAACCCCTTGAGGACGGCGAAGTTACAATTTCACGAGCACAGATAGCCATCACATTCCCAGCGCGTTTTATGCTGATAGCGGCCATGAATCCATGCCCGTGCGGATACAGGGGAGATCCTAAACATTCCTGCCAATGCTCTCAACAGATCATCCAGAGATACTGGGGCAAGATTTCAGGGCCCCTGCTTGACAGAATCGACATTCACATTGAAGTTCCTGCCGTGGAATGGAAGGAGTTGACGGAGATCTCTGATGGAGAGACTTCAGCCCAAATTCGTGAAAGAGTCAATTTGGCCAGGGAAATCCAGCTACAACGCTTTTCCAGATCGTCAATATTCTGCAATTCGCAGATGAAATCCAATCTCATCAGGAAACACTGCGCTCTTGATTCGAAGTCTTTGACTCATTTGGAGAAGGCTGTTGACAAACTTGGGCTCTCCGCCAGGGCCTATCACCGGGTCCTTAAAATAGCCAGGACCATTGCCGATCTTGACGCGTCCGAAAGCATACTCAACGACCATGTTTCAGAAGCGATCCAGTATCGGACTCTGGACCGCCGGTATGGCTAGAATGACCGGGACATCCGAATGGTATTTGGGCTGCAGCGTTGTTAGCTTTTGAAAGGGGTTAACTGCATACAGACAAATCCCCAAATACCACTGGTTATGGCTGCTTCTAATTTCTGGGCTCCACGTTCAGAGACTCAATATTTTTTTCAGTAATCGTCTTCAGACCTTCAAGGTAATTCACAAGTAAATCCCGTATCAGTATCCCCGTTTCAATCCTGTTGTAGCCTTTATCTCCAAAAATGGAATAGCCGTCACCACCAGAGGCCAGGAATTCACCTATGGCTAGCGTGTAGACTCTGGACGAATCGAATGGGGAGCCATTTATGGACGATATTTCTATCCCACCTGAAGTAATTTTGTGGTCAATCCCAAAACTCTGGAGTTTACCGCCACTTCCCATTGGCGCCTCAAGGCTTTTTCTGAGAACGGACTCAATATCAGTGCCTTTAAGAGACATCTTTACGACTTTGTCATCAAAAGGCAGGGCGGCATAAATGTGATTGAGTGTGATTGAGCCTTTCCTGAATCCCGACCTTATGGCCCCACCATTTATAAGCGCCAGATCAGCGCTAGCGCTTTCCGCCATTAGTCTGGCAATCATGCGAGCCAGCAAATTTGGGGCATCAGACCTAACTTCGCTCCTGGATGCCTCCAGTGTGACATCGCTTACACAAAGGGTTCGCTCGAACTCCGGACTCATTCGAGTCTTGTATTCTTCAATAAGGCGAGCGATGGCCGGATCCTCATCCACATCAGGCCCGAGTCTGATCAAACTACCTGAATAGGAGATAATTTTTCCGTGCATAAAATCAATGTCCAGCCTTCCAAGGAGTTCTGAGTAGGCCCCTGCCTGGCATATCAGAGTTTCTCCAAGTCTCAGGGGTTTTTCGACTCTTGTGTGGGAGTGGCCACCGATTATGACGTTGATCCTCGGGAAGCCCAAAGCAAGCTCCTTGTCGACGCTAAACCCCAGATGCGTAAGGGCTATAACAAGAGAATCATCAGAAATGTCGGCAAGAATTTCTTCCGCCGCCCTAAAAGGACTGCTGAATCGCATGGCGCCAATATTTTTTGGGGTAGAAATCGAAGGTGTGTCAGCAGTGGTCAAACCCATTATTACTATTGGAATCGAATAATTATCTTGTTTTAGAGGCTTCACGATAAAGCTGTCAAAAACGGCCCCTCCATTCTCATCCTTGATGTTGGCGCTCAAAAGAGGAAACTAGGCTTTGGGTTTCATCCCCTTCAAAAGATTCTCTGCTCCGTAGTCGAATTCGTGATTACCCACAACCATGGCAGTCAATTCCATGTTGTTGAGTAGTTCGACTCCCATGGCGCCCTTAAACACGGTCGAAAAGGCTGTTCCGGTAAGCAGGTCTCCGCCAAGAAGAAAAAGGGTGTGTCGCCCTTCCTTCAGATTAGCTGTTCTGATCTGTCCGATCAGCGTTTGGGCCTTGGCAAACCCACCGGTTAAACCCTGACCGCCGTCAATTCGCTCGGCCGCATAATGGGCATGGGGATCGTTCATATAAAGAATCGTCATCCTGAGAGGTTCAGATCTTTTTTCGGCAGCGGAAGCCACACACACGAAACAATCAGCCCAAAGGACAAGAGATAGAATGGCTGTGAATAGAACCCGTATGATATTGAAAAACATCTAGTTCACCCAGCGTGTAACGTCCTTGATTATTGACCAACGTGGGGCTTTTCTCTCCGGGGTCTTACCAAGGATCCAGTAGTCAAACTGATTGGAAAGCTCCCAAGAGGAGTCCTATGAATATCCATGCGGAAAGTCCCAGGTTGTAAAGACGCCTCATCATTTCATAGCTCTTCGAGAAATTCCTTCTTGACCACAGCGCCACCATCGTTCCCAAGGTTTATATAGTAGTTTTCTATCCCCGAACCGCCCTTGAAACTACTGGCCGTTCCGCTGTAGGATAACCCTGCCGGCGCATGAAAACGCTGCTTCCCAAAAGCTACATAACAGTTGGTCGATCCGTTCACACTCCCGTTCACCCTGGAGATGTGACATTCGATCGGCATATTTAAGTCAGGTTTGATTATTGTTTCATTGACATCAGCCTCAAAATCCGCTCTGAGGAATTCCTTGTTCCAGAAGAAACAAACCGTGGCATAGGTTTTCTGAACACCGTTGATTTCCGAACGATATTCATAACGGAGAGATCCCTCGCCTCTTTCAGGGTCAGTCTGAACTATCGCATGCGGGGCTTGCTTGAGTTTACCCAATGAAGTCGCATGATAACCGAAAGTAAAGCCGCCCAGGCGTAACATCGGAATGGTATTGTCATCAAACTGCGAGAAATCTCCGGGTATCTCGACTGATATGCTGCATTTCCAGTTGGCCGGTGGTGAGGCGCCCGGGTTTTGCCCATCAACCTGAGCCTCGGAATATATCTGGCGGAAGCGAGCATAACCGGATTTAGTTTCTCCAGAGGCTGACTGGAAGGAATCTCCAAACAGAAGGCGCTGGGGAACATCCCTAAAAGATATGAGTTTCCCATCAGTCTGTGAAAAATCAAGAACCCACACACGATCATAGGTCTCATGAGGCCAGACGGACTGTCTGATTTCTGGAACGCCTAAGGATTTGGCCAATGGCAATATGTCAAGGTGCTGAGCGCAAACCAGAACCGATTTTGAGTCCCACTCAGTGGAGGATTTCAACCATTCGACCAGTTTGCTGATTTCTCCATAGGCAAAATCATTGATGACCTTCTGTCCGAGCGCCTTTGCAAGAGGCTCCACCGTCTCCTCGCAGCGAACCGACTTTTTGCTGTCATTCGGCTTCTGAGCGATAATAGCGGCTATTACCCCCTTTTCAAGGACACGAGGATCAGACTGGAAGAACTGGCTGAGCGCTTGGGCCCTGACCTTCCCGCGAGGGTTAAGATTGATTTTCTGTCTATCCTCAAACTTCTCTGCATGCCTAATCAACATGATCTGCGCCGGCATGGACTGCGCCGGAAAGCAATAGGCCGTCACAATTAGGGCGCTCGCACCCGCAATGAGAACCATTCGCCTGAATAGCCTGCTAATCTGCATATTATTACCCCATAAAGTTCTGATTCGCTTCTATAAAGCATCCATCGGGACCTAGAGGATCATGCCTCTCGGAATGAATTCCAGCCGCCAAATCCTCTAGTTGATTTTAACCTTAATGCCGGTTTGGGTAAAGGCCCGGGATGATGATATGCCCCCCGAGGCAAGCCGTATGGACTAAGCGCCACCAGGTCAAAGAAATGCCATTTTAGACGAAGTTGAGTTCCTCTCAGCCAAAAAGACGATAAGCTTGAACGAAGGCAAAAGATGTTTCTAATTCCGGGGTAGATAAGATTGGTCGGGGTGGCCAGATTCGAACTGGCGACCTCGTGCTCCCAAGGCACGCGCGCTAACCAGGCTGCGCTACACCCCGCCGGATGAGACTTGACTGAATTTGTAATAATAACAACCGGAGCTTCGCCTGACAACCATTATTTTAAGGACAAGCCATTTTTTTGACTGTCCTGTTGATATTTCCTGTTGGTGGTTCAGGGAAATGAACAAGGATCAGTCCCTGGATGTCGCCTCAAGGGCCTTCAGTTCCCTTATCAGCATTTGCATGGCCTTGGCCCTGTGGCTTACCAAGTTTTTGGTCTGTTTATCCATTTGCGCGAAAGTCAGTCCTGAGGGTTCATAAAGAAATATTGGATCATATCCAAAACCGTTTTCTCCAATTGGCGCAGTGGTTATCAATCCATCACATTCGGCCTTGAGAACTATCTCTTCATCCTGTTCAATCACAAGCGCCAGCACACAGACAAACCTTGCTGTTCGTCTATCTGGAGGGATTTCTCTCATTTCTTCGAGTATTTTCTGATATCTCAGGCTATCCGGTACATCTTCGCCGGCATATCTGGCAGACAACACACCGGGTCTTCCATCAAGAGCATCGACGCAAAGTCCCGAATCGTCCGCGAGGGTTGGGATACCGGTGAATCCAAATATTTCCCTGGCTTTTTTCAGAGCGTTATCTTCGAAGGTGGCGCCGTCTTCAATTACTTCCGGAGCCTTCTCAAAATCTGCAAGGGTCATAAAGTCGATCGTCAAACCGTCAAGCATATCTTTCAGTTCTCGGACCTTTCCCTTATTCCGAGTGGCCACGAGTATTTTTTTCGGAAAATTTACCATTTATGGATCCTTTAGAAGAACTGAACACAAACAATCTAACATTGACCAGCGGTTGATTCACGGGCCGGCGTTCAGGGCGCCTTAACGTCCAAAAGCCTTTCTGGTTAGCGAGATTCCTGTTTCATAAGGATTTGTCCTGCCTTCAACAACCTCGTTGACCGCAAGCTCCAGGCTTTCGAGACCACCGATCCTCATGAGAGCTTCTTCAACTACTTTATCCCTAAAAAGATCAAAGACCTGATTCCTAATCCTTGATCTCTGACGTTTGAGCATACCTTCCTGGCCCTTGTCCCTAAGAAAACTTCGGTGACTAAGTATGGCGTTAAAAACGTCATCCACGCCTGCGTCCTGTGTGGCGACTGACTGTATGACCGGCGGGCTCCAGCCGGAAGCGTTATATCTGTCACCTGAAATATTTAGCATGGACTTGAGTTCGCGGACAGTCTTCGACGCCCCTTCCCTGTCGGCCTTGTTTACCACAAAAATGTCCCCAATCTCCATCAAGCCGGCCTTTATCGCCTGTATGTCGTCTCCCATCCCTGGAATTGTCACAAGCACGGTTGTATGAGCGCTATGGACAATGTCCACCTCATCCTGGCCTACTCCAACAGTCTCAACTATGATGGTGTCTTTTCCCATGGCGTCAAGGACGATGATGGCGTCGGCTGTGGACCTGGTCAGACCACCGAATTTGCCTCGTGTTGCTAGAGACCGTATGAAAACACCTTCATCCATAAAATGCTTTTGCATCCTGATTCTGTCACCGAGGATGGCGCCACCGGAGAAGGGACTGGTAGGATCAATTGCCAGCACACCGACCTTCTCACCCAGCAACCTCAGCCTGGCGACTATTCTGTCCACAAGAGTCGACTTGCCAACGCCGGGTGAGCCGGTGAATCCTATTATGTGCGCATTTCTGGTGTGTTCATATAGAATTGAAAGATCCTTGATCACCTCAGGATCGCCATCATCTATTCGTCGTATCAGCTTGGCGGCTGCGCGTACATCGCCCTCCAGTACCTTTTCAATAGTCAAGGGATTCCTCTCATGTCGGTCCGGTATACGGGGAAACAAACGGATGGAAGTTCTTCACCCAGTAAGAGCTTGCTCCTGAACCTCATTGGTAGGAAGGAAGTCCGGAATTGTCAACTAGAATCGCCTTAAGTCAAAATCAATCCACAAGATTTTCGCAATTGCATCAAACGATTGGAAATAGTTGGAAGAATGTTGTAGACTTGCGGCTTTAGCGAGAGGATTCTTGTAAATGTCTCAAAAATATGAACAATTCCTTGGGTCTGATCCGGGACTCTCCGTGGACCTAACAGATTCCGGGGCTTCCCCGCATACGCTCAAGACTACGGATGGGTTCGAGTTCGTGGTGAGCGCTGATGACTTTAACCATTTCTACAGGCCAGTCGGTGACAGAACCCCTTCGAGATGGATGAATCTTGTCACGGATTCAGAAACCGGCCTGATAGACACTAGAATCATTGGCCCCATAGTTGATCTTATTCATCAGTTCGAAAAGGCGTTCAACGACTTCACCAAGGCCAGGGCATTTTTGAGATGGTCAGCCAAAAAGATTCAGGAAGATGAAAAGGATTTCCCAGTAAAGGCGCGCAAGAGAATTGACGATTTGGCCAAGTCACCTCACCTGGTGTCAGAGGAGGATATAGGTCGTCTGCTCAGGCTTGATCAAAAGCAAAAAGAGTTATTGATGAGTGACACCTGCGCTGAAATATTGTGGCCGGTGGGCAAGCAATCGGATGAACCTGTGGCAGAGCCTGCTGTGTCCAGTGAGAAAAAGCCTGAAAAAAAAGTAGGCAAAGGCTCGGGAAAGACCGTAAAAACAATCTCTCAACGGATGAAGAACGTTGAAATGGAAATCAGTGGAAATACTCTGATCATTCGTGTGGACCTTTCACAGGACTTTGGGCCATCCAAATCGGGCCGCAACAACATAGTGGCAACAACTGAGGGTAACAAGACCATTTCCGGAAGAGAAGAACGCATTGGAATGACCGTTTACAGGGAAATCGATCCAAAGCTTGTAAAAAAGGGCGCAAAAGATTCATTCAAGAACTTGCGCATGGAGGTCGAAAAAGATAATTTGATACTGTTTATAGACCTTCAGGCTGAGATTGGCCCTTCAAAATCCGGCAAAAACCTGATCATAGCCTCTACAGGGGGAAATCAGCTAGTCCTTGGTCGGCCTGAAAAAATCGGTTTGAATGTTTATAGAGCCATTAAAGGCGATGGGTCGTAACCAAATCTTGCTGAAGAGTGATAATCGAGGGCCCCGATGAACGCCTGATATTGCTTTTGGATGGTTTGAGTTTTACTTATTTATATATGTAGGTTGGATCTGAGTTTTGGTTCACAATAGCTAGGAGGCTTTAAACATGTTTGTATTTGGAACAGCAGATGATGTTTTTGCCATGGCGGTAAGAATTGAAGAAAACGGTAAGACTTTTTATACCGGGGCTGCAGAAATGGCAAAAGAACCAGCGACAAAAAACCTGTTCAGTGATCTTGCGGCCATGGAAGCAGGGCATATAGACGCATTCAGGTCCTTGCGCGCCGCTCTACCCGATTCAGACCTTTCCAACATCGTATGGGATCCCGAAGGTCTTGCTGAAAGTTATTTACAGGCCACCGCTGACACCCATGTATTCACAGTCGAAGCAGCAGATTCCAGGTTAAAAAAGATCAAGAACCCCATGGAAGTTCTGGACATGGCGATACAGTTCGAGAAAGATTCAGTCGCATTTTTCATAGGTATGAAAGAATTACTCCCTGATCCGTCAGGCAAGGGTGAAGTGGACAAATTGATAAAGGCCGAAATGGAGCACATCAAAATGCTATCGGTGGCAGCCAGGAATTTCTCAGAAACAGGAGTAGCCGGGATAGCCTAGCGTATGGTAACAGACCCCAAAAAAAGGCCTGCGACTTTTACGAAGTCACAGGCCTTTTCAGTTTTGCTCTAAAATCTGGAGTCCTGGTTTATTACTTGTCCCTTGTCCTGAGCGATGCGCTAATCCTGGATCCCTTTCTAGGTCCCTCAAGAAATTCAACAGTGGCCAAACATTTCCCGTCACTCTCCCCTATGCATGATAACACCATGCATTTTACAGGAACTCCCTCATCCATCATCGTTATGACATCTCCGCGAGCCATCAACTGAGCCCCTGAGAGCATCACCTGCTTTTCCTTAGGTTTTCTCATAATATTACCGAATATTCCAATGGGCTGCCAAATTACAATCTGTCTAGCTGATCTGTTTCCATCACCCCTGGATGGCTAATCTTGACCCTGTCTGATCCGATAGCGACCGATGGCATCACCGAAGGTAGATCGCCTGGACGTTTCACCGTTTTAGAATTAACAGCATTTTTTGGGGCCGAATTGTCTTCTTTGGCGATGTTGCGACTTGCAATAGTCGAGCAACCACCTAACACAACAACCAGAACGAAAAAACAGACCAGGAGCTTCATGGGATTGACCTCAAAACTTGAGTCTCCCTCTCTCCCAGTGTGATTCTAAACACAACAACAGCCACAGGTCAAGCCAAAAAGGAGTTGTAAATCCGCACAACCTATTGATATCACAAAACTAACCGGAGCAGGCACGAACAGATAGGTTTATATTAACGGATAGAAGACTTCTATACGTGATGTATCACTTTAAGTATTGATTTTTACCTGGTAGAGGCGCTTTTCAGGAGTCCATGAGTTTATTGAAGATAGTCTCGACTCTTTGTTCCATTTCGGATGCATCGAGTTGCGATTCATGTGTATAACCGACCAGATGAAGAATTCCGTGAATTGCTAGGTATAGCAACATCTCTTCGTGGGTGTAGTTGAGTTCTTCCGAATCGCTGATTACCCTGTCTGAACATATGACGACATCACCCAACAGGTTGGGATCAGCAGTGATTTGTCCTGCTTCAGCTTGCGAGAATGATAAGACGTTTGTTGGCCCAGATTTCCCCCTGTACCTGAAATTTAAATCCGCCATTTTCCCCGCGTCAACTATGATGGTTGAAACTATTGTTGACTCGTCACATCCCGACTCTCTTAATACCTGCTCCATTTTCGTCTGCAACTTTTTCGTATCCAATTCTAGGGATGTCTGTTGATTGTCGATTAGTACTTCCATTTTGCTTTTCCTGGTCTGGGTTTTCGGCGGGATAGTCAATCCTTGAATGCAGTATTCCCTGCAGGGCCCTGACGAGAGATTTTACCACGGCGTTGATGTCCTTCAGGGTTAAAGTGGACTGGTCGAGTTGACCATCGTTGAACATTCCCATAACCAGAGACTGCACTCTCTTCTGAATGTTACCTGGCGATGGGTCGCTCAGAGTGCGAGTAGCCGCTTCAGCGACATCCGACAGCATGACCAGGGCTGATTCCTTTGACTGTGGCAGAGGTCCCGGGTATCTGTATTTTTCCTGTGTGACCGGTTGATGGGATTTATCACCGCGTTCCACTGCCTTGTTATAAAAGAACTTGATCAGGCTGTTTCCGTGATGTTCCTGTATGATGTCGACTATTGGAGCGCTGAGCTTGTATTCCCTGGCCTTTTCCACCCCGTTCTTTACATGTGAGACCAGGATTAGAGCGCTCATGCTTGGTTCGAGCCGGTCATGCGGGTTGATCCCGCGAACCTGGTTCTCAACAAAATAGGTGGGCTTAGTGGTTTTGCTTATTTTTCCTATATCGTGATACAAGCCTCCGACCCTTGCCAGCAGAGGATTTGCGCCGATAGCTTCGGCAGCGGCTTCAGCCAGGTTGCCCACCACCATGGAGTGATGATAGGTTCCCGGGGCCTCCAGGGCCATTCGCTTGAGTAACGGATGATTCAGATTGGCTATTTCGAGCAGCTTGATGTTAGTGGTGTAACCGAGTGGCTCCAGCAGGGGCGCCAGACCGGAAACAAACAGTCCTGAAACAACGCCACCGAGGAAACCCAACCCGATCTCATATACGTCATTGACTGAATTCATGTTACCCAGGGCCATCTTGATGCCAAGAATGGACAACATGTTGACCAGACCAACAACCAGTCCTGCCCTCAAGACGTGGGATCTCTCAGTGACCTTGCTCACCCCGTGGAGTCCCACTATCCCTGAAATCAGGTAAAAACAGAATAGATATATATCTCCCTCGACCGAGATTGTAGCCACAATGGATGTTAGCGCACAGACTATGAAAGCTGACCGGGGATCAAGCATCAGTGAGGCCAGCATGGGGGCTGTTGAAATAGGAGCGGCAAAAAGTATTGACCTGGCGTTCACCGAACTAGTGGCCGATGCGAGAATGACTGACAGCGATGCCGTAAATTTCTCAATG
>CALDNG010000175.1 GCA_937915285.1 uncultured Desulfomonile sp.
ACATATTGCGTGTGATTCCCCACGGTATGCGCTGTAGACCGGGAATCTATCACGACCCAGGGCTTTTTTGACATCTGGGTTGGGAATGTGGCCTTGGCGATTCATGGGGAACTGGTTTTCCATCATGCTGAAACACCGTCCACCGGGAACGTCGAGTTGACCAGCCAGAGCCCAAAGAGTCAAAGTAGCCCTGATAGCCTGAACCCCACTGTCGCTATACTCCAGGCCGCTATACATTATTGGAGATGCGCCTCTTGCGGAGGCGAGTCGCCTGGCAAGTCGGCGTATCACCCGAGCAGGGACACCAGTCACATTTTCGACCACCTCTGGACGGAAATGCTGACAATACCTCACAAAATCGTCGAACCCGTGTGTCCAGTTCTTTGCAAAGTTCTCGTCATACAACTCCTCTTCAATGAGGACTTGGCATAAGCCCAACGCAAGTGCCCCATCCGTGCCGGGACGAATAGCTATCCAATCTGCTTCAGTAGCCAAAGCAGTTCCGTTTCGACGAGGATCAATTACAACAACTTCCGCTCCTCGCTGTCGGGCTTGCAACACACGTTTAAAGTCCATGGGTGGGCAGTCAGTGGCCGGATTAGCGCCCCAGATGACTATAAGCTCGGCGTTCTCGATGTCAGAGAACATGTTTATCATCATGCCGCCTGCCGTGACATGCGGGGCTATCATGGCAAAGGAAACATAACACAGTGCGCCAACACCCAAGGTGTTCGGAGAACCGAACGGGAACAACACGCTGGAAGCTGAGGAAACGGCTACACCCTTAGGCTGGAATACATCACACTCCGACAGCTCAAAACTTCCCCTGCCGGTGTATATGGCAGTGGCTTCAGGACCATAACTGTCTCTGATAGATTTGAGCTTTGAAACGATAATCTCAAATGCCTGGTCCCATGAAATTCGCCTGAATTCATGGCTTCCCTTGGGTCCTGAACGTAGAAGTGGGTAACGCAACCGGTCCGGAGAGTAAACAATTTGTGCGGAACGCCTCCCTATCTCGCAGATCATACCCAATTCGGAATCGGGATCCGGACGAGTCTCAACCAGCCTCCCATCAGAATCGTAATGCGCCTCAATCCAACATCCGGCAGGGCATATCCCACAAAGGACACGACGCTTTTTCCTCTCAACATTTTTGCCAGTCGATCCAGTCACTAAACCCTCGAACAGTGCAATTCCAGTTTAAACCCACAATATAATTTTTTTGTCCTTTGAGTGATGAACAGTCCGGTAGATCATTCGGCTTCTTGCTTGCCGGGATCGGATTTCTTGCGTCTTTCATCCCAATCGTCTGGCGCATAGAGGACAGCATAATGAGAGACTCCTATGGGCGACCTCCAGTATTCGATGAAAGCCCGGACCTCTTCCCTAGGTTCAATAACTCCAAAATGACTTTCAACAAGCAGGTCAGCGTCCAGCTCCAAAAGTCTGGTCAGCGAATCCAGATAATGTTCCTCATCGGAAAGCCAATCCTTATGCAGTGGACCGTGTATGTCCTGACCGAATAAAATTAGTTCCCCATCCAACCTGGTCACAAACGCGACTGAACCTGGAGAGTGTCCTGGGCAGTGGATGGCGTCAATTTTGCCTGCTCCAACCGTAAGTGAGTATTCGGGCCCACTCCATTTCAAGTCTACATTACACGGTTCGGCATGGGAACCATACCACGGCGCTCCTGTTACCTTGTCGTCGCCGGACTCAATATATAAGGAGTCCAATTCGTGAGCCACTATCCGGCAGCCGTAATCTGCGCGAACCAGGTTGGCGCCGCCTGAGTGATCAAAGTGACAGTGCGTCAACAGAAGGTATTCGAGGCGAGCGTCAGATCCCAGGAGCTGATCAATGTTTCTTTTTAGCTGGGCATGATCCTTTCCACTTCCAGCGTCTATCAGGACTGCCTTGTCGCCAAACCGCAAAAGGAATACCCCTGCGTCAGACTTGTCAGTAATACCCATCCCGCCAACCTGCCAGAGGTTATCACGGATCTTGAGATTCAAGGAGCCTCCATTGGTTGTGGTCGGCAGATCACATTCAGCCAATCATGCCAAGAAACTGGAAAGGCGATCTGGTTCGGGAACATGGAGAAAAGACCTGGCTTTTTTTTGAAGCTTTGGCGGTCAATTTTTCCTGAGCCAATGCTCATCAGCACCTGCAAGGCTGAGGACGAGGGGTTATGCAGGAATCAATGAATTCCCAGACTTCGCGTTTGGGTTCAATAACCCCAAAATGCCCCTCCAGCAACAGGTCGGCGTCAAGGTTTATCAGTTTGGCCAATGAATCCAGATATAATTTCTCGTCTGATAGTAAATCGGAATGTAACGGGCCGTGAACGTCCTGTCCGAATAGAACCAGTTCCCCATCTATGCGGGCGGTGTAAACCAGAGACCCGGGTGAGTGCCCTGGACAGTGCATGGCTATGACCTCGCCACTGCCAACCTCTATCACAGCCTGGTCTCCCGCAAGTTTGATGTCGATGGGTAAAGGTTCAAAGGTCGACCCGTACCAGGAAGCCGCTGTAACAAGACTGTCACCGGATTCAAGATAGGCAGCCTCCAGTTCGTGGGCCACTATCCTGCAGCCATATTCTTGCCTGACAGCACCGGCCCCGCCGGCATGATCGTAGTGACAATGAGTCAGTAGAAGGTATTGAATCTGAACGCCAGGATCTATGCACTCAGCTATGTTTTTTTTTAACTGGGCATGATCCCGGCCGGTTCCTGCATCAATAAGGGCCGCTTTGTCTCCAAAACTCAAAAGGTAGACTGCGGCGTCTGATCCGTCAGTTAGACCCCTTCCACCAACTTGCCAAAGATTGTTCCTGATTCTGATGTTCAATTAAACTACCTCAGATAATGAGCAAAAGCGCTATGTACGCAGGGCCTTAACACCATCATCCTCTTTTAGCGATAGAAATCCTTGAAACGGTATCGAGTACTTTTTGCAATCCGTATTTATCTATCATGGATTCCAATCCCGCGTGAACGTCTTCGGCTCGGATTTCCTCTTCCACTTCCTCCTCACGCTCTTCATAAATTAGCACGTTGTTGAGGCATTTCTCGACGCATTTTGGAACAGCCAGAGGAGGATTGCTCTCACACATGTCACATTTCAGGGGTAGACCCGAATCTGGCTCCCTGAAGGTGTCCCTTGAAGGACACGAAGCCCTACAGAAATCACATTCCGGGTATTCCTTCCCATCTATGACGTAAGTGTTGCGGCCCATACATTCCGCTGTAGCGTTCTCGCCGGCAAACACAGGAAGCCAAATGTTCTTGAGCCTGTAACTCATCACCTGGATGCGCGCCCTGGCAGGGTTGATAGAACTGTATTTTGGTTCAGCATGATAAGCGGAGCAAATTATTTCGCAGGCCCTGCAACCATTACACTTGTCAGCGTCTATTCTGATGGTCTTAATTGTCTTTTTAATTTTCGCCACTTTTCAATATCTCCCTTTTCTCCAGTTCTTCAGCCACATATCCCAGATCCAGCTCTATTAATCTTTCCCTGGTGGGAACCCCGTCCATGTTCCAACCCTTGTAAGCGTAGTAAGTTGATAGAAGTTGTTCCTCCAGTTCCGGAAACCTTCTCTTCCAGTGATCTTCAGGCGGTTTCTCATCCCTACGTCTCATGCCTCGCATGTTGTTGAAAGCCCGGTGAAGGTTACGGCTCCGGTTCACTATCTTCTTCAGGCCGGCCTCATCAAGGTCCATGCCCGTAGCAGCTGAGATCAGCTTGGGGTAATTATGTATGTGGTAGGGGGGTTTGAGACAGAAAGAGCCCATCCCTGCGCATAATCCCAAGGCGTCATCAATGTTGTGCAACATCTCCATCCAGTCCACTATTTCACTGGCCATGTCGGGTGTGGGAAAATATGGTATGGATTTGTCCCCTCGTGGTTCCCAATCGATAACATACTGTTTGAACTTTTCGTCGGGAACCTGCGGCCAATCTTTTACAAAGGCCTCTCTCTGCTCCCTGGTAGGAAAAGCAGCCTGCGGGAAATTGCCTTCTATCTGAGTGATGCTGATTTTTTCATTTGTGGAATACATCAGGTAATAGATGGGGTCCAGCATTCCGAGCTTCAGCGGGAGTTGCTCATGCTTCTTTATCGTGTTGTGGTCAAATTTCTCAGCGCCATTACCTATCTTGCGGGCCGCATAATAGACACCATCTGCAAGTATGTCCCCTATTCCTTCGCGATGAGCCACACGATCCAGCAACCAGAAAAAGCGACCTTCCTTGTCTTGTGGACATCCATCGAAGTCCTTGTCCGTGAGAATGCCGGCCTCATAGAGTTCCACCGCAAAAGCAAGTATTTGAGGGGTAGAAAATGAGTCAACGCCATATTCTGTAGCCCTCT
>CALDNG010000176.1 GCA_937915285.1 uncultured Desulfomonile sp.
TTCTCACCAATGCCCTACGCAGGAGATCTGCCTCAGCCTCTGAATATCCGGCAATAGCCGTGGCTATTTGTATGACCTGTTCCTCGTAAATTATCAGACCATAGGTTTCACCCAGGATTGGTTTCAGTTCAGGAATCAGCAGGTAGTCTACCGGGGTCAATGCGAGTTTGAGGTTGATGAAATCCTCCATTAGTCCTGATTCGTAGGGTCCGGGTCGGTATAAAGAAAGAATGGCCACCAGATTTTCGAACGTGGCCGGTTTGAATCTCTGCAAAATGGAGCATATTTCTTCGGATTCAACCCGGAACACTCCATGATTGGCGCCACTGGAGAGCAATTCAAAAGTGGCCTTGTCACCAAGAGGAATGGATTCCAGGTCCAGTTTTATTCCGCGAGATTTCCCGATGGCTCTTACGGTTCGTTCTATCTCGTTGAGAGCATCCAGCCTCCCAAAACCAAACTTTACGAAGCCGATCCTGTTAAGCCCCGTATTGTCAAACTGAGTCAAAATTTCGGAGCCGTTCCTAACACAGAGCGGCAGAGTGTGATTTAGTGGTTCATCGGATATGATAATGCCGTCAATATCCTGAGAAACCTGAATGACGAGTGGCGCAAGGAAAGAAAGCTGCTGAATTAAATCGGCAACCTTGTCATTGCGTGCGCCTGTCTCTTGAAAACTCTGAAGCCCTTCGCAAGAGACGCCAGACAGGTTCGGCAAATGAGTTTCCATGAGCCATGGCATTCCATCAATCTCTTCTTCCGTGAATCCCAGAACTGTGGCAATCTTTTTCAAAAGCTCCCTGACAGGCATTTTTGCAAAAGAAATTATCCCTGCCACGTTGTCGAGGCCGTATTTTTCCCGAACATATTCCATGGCTCTCAGGTAACCTTCATCGGTCAAATCGACATCGATCTGTGGAGTCGCCTGGCGTTTCGGGTTGAGCCATCGTTCAAACACCAGATTGTGGCGGACTGGATCGACACATGTAATTTCCAGCAGGAACGCTACCAGCGATCCGGGAACAGATCCTTTACCGAGACATGGCAAAGCTCCATGCTCAATGGCCTGCCTGACAACATCAGCAATTATGAGCACGTAATCTGACAAACCACGGCTTTGTATTGCATGGATTTCCTTTTTCAGGCGATTACTGTATCGCCGCCTGGCGCCCTCCTCCAACTGATTCCGCAACTTCGTCCGGTCAAACAAATGTAGGAGGCGTTGGTTCGCGTGCATCTCCAAAAAGTCTTCCGATGTCTGGGCGGTTCCTGTGTGAAAACGGGGAATGCGCTGTTCCTCTATTCTGAATTCGAATGAACATCGCTCGGAGATGGCAATAGTGTTGGTTAGAGATTCCGGAATGTCACGAAAATCGTTCGCCATTTGATCCTGCGACTTAAAATATAGCTGGTCGGTTATACGATTAGAATCAAGACACTCTATTTTGAGGCCCTTCCTGATGCAGGTTAGCAGATGATGAGATTGGGAGTCTGAACGGCGCATGTAGTGGCAGTTATTGGTGGCCACAACTGGTATACCAAGTCGGACCGATAGCCTGAGGAGGCTGGAATTTACTATACGCTGGCCTTCCAGACCGTTTTCCTGAATTTCAAAAAAATAGCGACCATCGGAAAAGACATCTTTGTACCAGGACGCGGTTTCTTCTACCTGTCTCTCTTCCCCATGGAGTATATTGGACGCAATTTCGCCATCCAGGCATGAACTCAAACACAACAAACCCCTATTGTGGCGTTCCAGGTCACATTTGCTGATTGTCGGGAGACCGTCCCGAGCCTGCTGGCCACCAATAGTCACCAGGCTGCATAGGTTCCGATAGCCGACGTCGTTCTCGCAAAGCAAAACGAGATGATGGTAGGGCGGATTGGCCGTGTCCTCAGATTTAGAAAAAACAGGACCGGTGACTACGGATATCTCACACCCTATTATGGGCTTTATGCCGGCATTGATAGCTGCAAAATAGAAATCCAATGTCCCGAAAAGATTATCGTGATCTGTAATGGCTAGGGCCTGCATTTTGAATTCCCGGGCCCTGGCAACGACATCTTCAATTCGAATCAGCCCGTCCATTAGTGAATATTGGGTATGCATGTGTAGATGAACGAATTCACAACGGTTCATATTCAACTCATTTAGGAAAAATTGAATTTTGGATTTTCATGCCGAGTTTACAAACCGGCGCATGCTTACTGACCCATATGGACATGAAGTCAGTTTGCAAAAATGTTTTATTTGAGGGAGAATATGTTGTCTTCGTTCCATAGAACGATGTGTGTGGCATGTTTTTTACGGTGATCGTATTCTTTACCGGACACGATTCGACTGACCTACAGGATGCCTATTTAGAAATCAAAAAAAATTCGTTTGGGGATCTCAGTTGGCATATATTCCAAAATGTGCTTATCCATTTATAAGGTGTTTTGAGTGCTCATGAATGGAACACATAGGGGATTCTAACGACTTTACTTCGGGCGCATGCACTGATTTTCCAGCTACGATTCACCAGTGCCGGAAATGGTCTCCTCCCAGCCATTCGATGGCATAGGTAACTGGACCAGGAGACAATATTTCTCGTGGCAGGGTCAAATTTACCTTACCATCGCGCCAGAGAAAGAAGAGGATTTCAGTTGGGGGGAGATTAGGCATGATAACAGGCGATGTCCCGAAAGGAAAAAGGCGTCAGGATTCCCATGGGGCAAATCGAACGGATGCATTCACAATGGATTGACTTCAACTTTGTTATGCAGGTGGTATAATATATTTCCATCCCTATCTATTCTGAACACATACCCTGCCCTGTCTTTTTTATTCCTGAATTGAGGGGCCTGGAACAAGACTCTTAGAAGCCGGGGAATCAGGCTCATTTCGGAGTCCTCAAGTTTGAGACAAACAATGCAGACCTGTTTGCCTGAATGAGTCTTCTTCCAGAAATCCCTGGCGTTTATTGTCACAAAGGCAGGTTGTTTTTTTGTTCTGGCCAGAAGCTGTGGAATGGCCTCGTCCTTGATAATTGTGTCAGGACGAAGGTCACACACAAAAACAGTCTGGCCCCTGTACCATTTTTGTATTTCATTAATTAATCGAGGATTTAGTTGCTCGTCCAAGACTATCAAGCTGCGGCACGTTTCGATGTTTTGCTTTTGGCTCCGGGTTTTTTGGATAGTTCCAGGGCCTCCAGGATGGCTGCTTTTGACACCCTGTTTCGGTAACTCTCTATTATGGCGCCAATATCTTCTCCGGAGTCAAGCCTGTTAATAGCCCCGGAGACGGGGATTCTGGTATATTTGAAAGTAGGCCTGCCACCACAAACACCCTGAGCCCTGACAACATATTTGCCGAGAGGCGTATAGACATACGGTTCGCCACCAATTATCTCTGTTATCCTTGGCATACTTCTGCCACCTCAATATAATGATTCCTATAGAATCAGTTCCCTGTCAACAGATTTTGTTCATTGAGAGACATGCCCTCCACCATCCACGGACAAATTGAGAGGATTACTTTTCACAATGAGAAGAATGGTTTCAGTATCCTGAGGCTTAAGGTTAGCGGTTACAGGGAGCTTGTTACAGCGGTCGGGAATTTTGTGGCCTCTACCCCAGGCCAGGTTAT
>CALDNG010000177.1 GCA_937915285.1 uncultured Desulfomonile sp.
AGCTATTCTTCTTCAAACAACGAAAGAATTTACCGCTTCTTTTCATTTTTGGATCACAAAATCTTGACCAGGCCCTCCAACTGTAGTAATGTTTATCTAATATTAATTACTATATAGTAACATCGGCGAGCATGGAATTTGTCACTATTATACGATATTTGAGGTTCGAAGCTTCAATAAAGATCTTTAGTCGAAGTATCAACTGTAAAGGAGGACATGATGAGCAAGACAGAGGAGAACATCAAGGCTGCATTTGCCGGTGAGTCTCAAGCACGCAACAAGTATACCTTTTTCGCGGAAATCGCCCGAAAGGAAGGCTATCACTATATCGCAAAAATATTTGAGGAGACGGCATTCAATGAAATGCAGCACGCCAGAGATCATCTCTTGATGCTCAACGGCCTGGGTGACACTACTGCCAATCTTAAAGAGGCTATAGGTGGTGAGCACTACGAGACCGTTGATATGTATCCTGGTTTTGCAAAAGATGCTGAAGAGGAAGGACAATCTGAAGCAGCCATACTATTCAAACAGATTGGAAAAATAGAAGCCCATCACAGGGAAAGATATAAAAGACTACTGGCGTTGGTAGAGAACGGCAGCGTATTCAAGAGAGATCAGCCGATAAAATGGAAATGCAGCGTATGCGGTTACACTATGGAAGGTACCGAGCCTCCTCCGAAGTGCCCAGCTTGCAAGAATTCCAGGGAATACTATGAACCGGCTAGTTTGGACCTCTGATATTGCCAAAAATTGAGAACTGGACATCAGGTTAGCAGGCTTATTGTGAACCTGATGTCTCTGGAATTACCGGGAGGAGCGTCATGGCTGTTTACATGTGCGTGGTCTGCGATACTACCTACGATGAGGAGGCGCAAGGATTGGCGTGGTCTGACCTGCCAGGTGACTGGGTATGTCCGGTCTGCGAATCGGGACTTTCTCACTATCGGCTTGTTCGAGACTCATCCAGCACTCCGTCCAGGCGCTCTACACCTTCCACCGTCAATACCTCACATGATTCAGGAGATGCCAGGATTTCTGATGCAGAGCAGTACATGCTTGACATTCATCAGATGGCTGAGACAGGCCAATCGATCATAGAGCCCATGGGAACCCGTCTCAAAACCGTTTCGTGGGACGAGATTCTAATCAAGGGAGCCCAACTGGCTAAATTCCCCCTGAGCCATCACGAACCTGTAAACACAACAACCATTATTGGTCCGAGGGCTGAACACCCTTTAATTATTGAGACCCCTATCTACATTACGCACATGTCTTTTGGCTCACTGTCAAAAGAGGCCAAGATTGCCCTTGCCAGAGGTAGCTCTGATGCTAGAACCGCCATGGCTTCGGGTGAAGGTGGAATTCTGTCTGAATCACTGGAGTCCTCCTACAAATATATCTTTGAATATGTGCCAAACAGATATAGCGTTACTTCAGAAAATCTTAAGCGTGTTGACGCGATAGAAATAAAAATCGGCCAATCCGCTAAACCTGGCATGGGTGGACTATTGCCGGGCCTAAAGGTTACTCCGGAGATAGCACGAATCAGGGGCAAGAGTCCCGGGATGGACATTATTAGCCCTGCCCGTTTCGAAGATATAACCTGTCCGGAGGATCTGGAAGAAATGGTGCAGTTCCTGAGAAGCGAATCAGGAGGTAGGCCAATTGGCATCAAACTTGCCGCAGGAGACATTGAGGGAGACCTAAAGTTTGCCCTGAAGGCAGGACCTGATTTTGTGACAATTGACGGAAGAGCCGGCGGGACCGGCGCAGCGCCAAAATTTGTCAAATCCTCTGCTTCAGTTCCTACCGTCTTTGCTTTGAGCCGTGCCAGAAGGTTTATGGATTCAGTTGGGGCCAGAGATGTCTCACTGATAATCACCGGTGGACTTCGAGTATCTTCCGATTTTTTCAAGGCGCTTGCGCTTGGGGCCGATGCCGTGGCCATAGGCTCGTCTGCGCTCATGGCATTAGGTTGCAAGCAATACAGAATATGTAATACCGGCAAGTGTCCAATGGGAATAACAACTCAGGATCCCTTACTAAGATCACGACTCGACGTGAACCAGGCTTCCCGTAGGGTCACCAACTTTCTGAATGTTTCAACTGAAGAGTTGAGAGAATTTGCCCGCATGACCGGCGCCAACGACCTTCACAAGCTAAGCGTGTCTGACCTTTGCTCGGCAAATTCGGAAATCACAAATCATACCCCGATTGAACACGTGTAGCCCCGATTGATCGCCGTTGAAAAGTCATGTATTTGTAATCAGATACATGCTCACCTCGCGAAAATGATGGCTCGCTGTCAGAAGTTCTGCGTTCTTTCGAATCATTAATTCAGGATGAGAGATTGAATCAACTTGGCAGAAACCGGTTCTTTTTGTTGTCTGTTTTAGTTTAGCCGGCAATAAAAGGAATTTGTCTGGAAATGCGCTGCCACAGCGTGCTATGATTTGACGCGCATAGAATTGACTGTAAGCGTGATCAGGCCTGGACATTGTTTCGGCATCAAGTGAATCGGTAATGACTCTCTGATCGATAAATTGTTTACTAACATCGGTTCAAAGCTGGAAGCATTCGGCTTTAGGGCTCTGAAAGGTTCAAAGCGTGTTTGTTCGGAGTGGACGAGAAGAAACTACAGCGACTGACTAAAAAAGGCTCTATCTTACGATCGTTAACACTTTCTCACTAAAGATAATTCAGGCTTACCCCGACTCATGAGTTTCCAACTGATTTGTTTGAGGAGGGCCTCTTCATGAAACGCCGCATCTTACATTTCCTGGTTTACTGTTTTTGCCTGCTTGGATTCCTGGTGTTTTTTAGCATTGCCTTGGCTGCAGAGAGTTATGGGGAAGCCCCGACCCGTGATGAAAAGTGCTTAAAGGCCAGAGCCTTCTATCAAGAGGGAACCTCTTTTCTGAATTACCAAGACCGGCGTAATGCCTTCCAGAAAGCCGTCGAGTTTTGCCCGGATTATGCCGAGGCCCATAACAATCTGGCTGATGCTCTTGAGAACCTGGGCCTTGAGAAAAAGGCGATCTTTACGAAGCAATCCCAGGATGAGGGGGACCAATTACTGGATTTGGCCGAGAAACATTACAAGCGTGCCATTCAGATCAAGCCAGACCTTTTGGCTTCCAGACTTGGTCTTGCGGTGGTAAGTATTGCTCAGGGACGAATTCCTATAGCCATAAAGAATTATGAAGAAGCACTGAAAATAAGTCCAGGATATCCATTTCTAAGAGAACGCGTTGAACTCCTCAAAAAGATAGATTCTTCGGGAGACGAAAAACTCAGAACCTCAAGAAGAATTGTCGCTGACATCAAGAGCCAGCAGAGCGCCCAGAATTTGAACACAATGGGTTTTGAGGATTCCGTGATACGTGACATTCAGAACAGGCCCCGTCAATCGTTCAACAACATTCTCTTCCAGCCATGGTCATCCGTAATTGATGCGGGAGATCCAATCCTTCAGCTCAATGAAATTGGCAAAGCGCTAACCTCAGAGGAAATGCGTTCATTCAAATTCGTCATCGAAGGCCATGCCAACAATGTTGGTGAATATGATCGCAACATGCGCTTATCAAATGACAGGGCCAACGCTGTCCGGGATTATCTGATGAACAAGTTCGGGGTAGACTCAAGCAGAATCATTATTCAGGGGTTCGGATTCTCCAAGCCCAAACATCTGCCAGACACAGATGTAAGGAACAGACGAGTCGAAATCGTGTTTGTCAATGAAGCTTCCGGACGGTGAGTTTGAGGCATCCCTTGACCTTACATACAGTACCGGAAGTTTTAGTGATTGATATCTTACATTCTTGCGCGTGAAATGTTTCGCTACGGGATCGGCGAACAAGAGGTATTTGAAAATGAAAAAACTTCTCAGTCGCTTGAGGCAAAAATCTTATGTTCTCTGGATTTTTGTGATGCTCTTGATCCTCATCACCTTCTTTGAACAGGAAGCATTTTCAACTCCTGAAGCGAGGACCAAGGGCGACCTGTACGCCGTCATTGTAGGGGTAAGCAAATATAGGGATCCGAATATACCTCCATTAACATTATCTGACAAAGACGCCAGTGACCTCTACAGTTTCATCAATGAGAGAAAGTCGATATTCAGGAAAGCCAATCTTTATCTATTCCTTAATGAGAATGCCACGCGGGCTAATGTCTCAAAGGCTTTAAGAGACGATCTGAAGCCTGCCGGAAAAGATGACATCGTATTGATTTATTTGTCCGGCCACGGAGCAGCGGACCCGACGAGGCCTGATGAATATTATTTCATAACCTACGACACACAGATCGACAACCTCTATGGGACTGCTCTCTGGATGAACCAAAATGCGCTTTTCAGGGGTATTGACTCGGATAAGGTGCTCCTCATTTCAGACGCTTGTCACTCTGGTGGATTCAATCCCGGACTCGAGAAAACCCTGGCCAAGGAGGCAGACACATTCTTTTCGGTCTTCAGGAACCTGAGGGGGAGAATCGGAATCTCTTCGAGCCGCTCTGATGAAAAGTCCTATGAATTGCCCAAATTTGGAAACAGCATATTCACTCACTTCCTGTTAAAGGCCCTGCGTGGGGAGGCATCTAAAGGATCAGCCGACGGATCAATAACCGCCAAACAACTCTACGACTATGTTTACGACAAAACCAGGCATGAAACCAAGGGTCATCAGAATCCACAGATTTTCAGTCCAAAGGGTATGGCCGAAGACACCACCATTTTCAGGACACCTAAATTCAAAGATCCACTGCGTATAAGGGTCAGTTTTGTCTCAAAAGATGATTCAGAGAAGGAAGCGCCCCTCACTAATGAGTCAGTCCTCCGATCCGGTGACCGGATCGGTATAACCTTTCAACCAGATTCTGATTGCTTTGTTTACATATTCTGGTGGGATTCCCTAGGTCAGGTTGGCAGATTATTTCCGAATCCTCAATTGACCGAAGGAAGTGGAGAGGCGAGGTCCGGCCATACCTACTGGTTGCCTTCAAAACAGGGCAAATGCTGGTATGTATTAGATAACAATCCAGGGATTGAGACCATCTACTTTGTAGCCAGCAGGCAGCGCAACACAAGAATAGAAGGCCTGTATGACGAACTCAGGAAATTGAGCCAGTCCGCCAGACCAGGGCAGGCCACCAAACAGATTAGTGAGGAGCTTGAACGTCAGTTCAACCTTATGGGGATGGCCGACTACGTAGTTCCTGATAAGACCCCTCGAGTTTCCGACGAGCTGCTGTCCGCAATGGAGAGCCAGATTAAAGTTGTCGGCGCAGATGCCTTGTACTCGGTTCAATTCAAACATATTCCGAAATAACAAGAACTTTTTTTTGTAAGGAAATGGTGTGTTTTTCGAATACTAACAGAAAGGGCGTTCAGGACACCGTCCAGGAAGGATGGTTCCAGATCAGGAGGCGTTGGATCATGGGTTCAACAAGACTAATCGCCTTTATTGGTTTGCTGGCTTTATGCTTGGCCCCTTGCTCTGTTTGTTCCCAGGGGGCGGAGTTAGGAGTAGCCAAGGACTGGAAGGATATATATGTCCTTCCAACAAACCCAAACCCTCAGAACAACATAAGGGTGACCCTGACTGCTGACAAGACGGTAGCCAAGCCAGGAGACGATCTGACCTTGACCTTCTCTGCAGACAGGGAATGCTATTTGACTCTGATGGACCTGGGGACATCCGGTCGAATAGTCAGGCTCTGGCCAAATGATTACTCTGGAAGAGATAATCGCATAGAAGCGAATGTGAAGCGAAGCTTTCCAGGCCCCGGGGACAATTTCAGATTCAGAATCGGAGGGCCTGACGGAGTTGAAAGGCTGATTGCTTATGCCACCTCCGAGAAAGGCAGGATTTTATCGGAGCAGGAATTTCAGCAACTCCAGAATACTGGATTCCAGCAATACATTGGTGGCGCCAAAGACCTTGCGTTCCAATTTCAGAAGGCTGCGGATGCTCTGACTTCAAATATCAATTGGGGAACGGCTCAAGTGAACGTGACCATCGGTTCGGGCTCTACACCGGGGACAGACACCACTTCCACGGGTAAACTCTTCCTGATGGCTGTCGGAGCGGATACGGGCGGCCTGGCTTTCTGCAAACATGATGTTCAAAGGATCTCTGACGTACTGAGGATGAAAAGTGGTCTACAGGAATCAAACACTCGATTGCTTTTGGGGGCCGATGCTTCTTATCAGGGGTTCAATTCAGGGATTCAATGGCTAGCCGCTTCCACACAACCGGAAGACACGGTAATGATTTATTTCAGCGGTCACGGAAGCTCGGTCAAAGACAGACCCCCAATTGATGAGGAGGACGGCAAGGACGAACTGATCGTTCTGTACCCTGGAGTGCAGAAAGGCATGAGCACTGAAGCAATGATCCGGCAAAAAATTCTGTTGGTTGATGATGAAATCAATGTGCTCATGAAAAAGATTCCTGCGAGAAGAAAGATTCTTGTCGTCGATTCATGCCACAGCGGAACTATCAGCAAGGAATTGGGGCAGGAAGTAGGCGACCTGGTTTCGAGGTATCAACCGCTAGTTGACCCTGACACTGGCGAGGAAGACTGGAATCTTGGCCAAAAGGCGGTCCCACCCAACTACGGAAATGACAATGAAGGTTTGCTCTCCGCATGCCTGGATAACGAATCCTCCTATGAGAGTAAAAGTCTTCAGGGCGGTATCTTTACCTGTTATCTGATCGAGGCGATAAAAGAGGGGAGTTCCGATCTGGAGAGCGCTTTCATGAAGGCAAAGGCTAATGTGGCGCAATATACCAGGCAGAACAGTAAACCCGGAAAACAAATGAACCAGACCCCCTCACTGACTGACCCACATGGCTTGGCAAAGACTTTCAAGTTTATTAGATGATGAGAAAGGAGCAAATAAAATGACCATCCTAAAAAGAATAATAATGCCTTTTCTGGTCGCATTGATTGTCGGCAGCACTGGTCTGGAACTCCCCGCCTTTGCCGCCCCGAGCCAGAAGGACATCGTAGCACAGGCAGAGGCCATTCAAAATCCGGCATCAGACCTGAAGATAGAAATATGGCCTGAAAGGAATGACAAAAAATACAACGTCGGTGAATTGGTCACCCTTATGTTCAAAGCCAACAAGGACTGTTACGTCAACATCATAGACATTGGAACAAGCGGCAAAGTCAAAATCATATTTCCGAATCAGTGGCATAAATCCAACAAGATTGAAATGGGCAAGACCTACCGTCTCCCACAGGAGGATTCAAAGTTTGTCTTCAAGGTTAATCCTCCTGCAGGTGAGAATTACGTCAAGGCGATTGCCACACTCAACAAACTGGAACTGGTAAAGCCGGAATACCTGGAATCAGGCGGCGCATTCGTTGAGATCAAGGACCCGGAGCACGCAATTAGGGATATCGGAGTGGAACTAGGCAAAATAGGTGGCAAGCAATGGGCTGAGGCGGATACCAAAATAATCATTTCAGAATCTGCGTCTGTCGCCACAGAGCCTTTGAAACCAGTCTCTGATGACAAACCTCTGGTACCGGAAAAACCCGGGGCAGCGGTTCAAACCGGCGCAAAGACCGCCAAGGATATTGTTGCCGTTGCCGCAGCCATAGAAAATCCAAAACAGGAATTTGGTGTCAAACTTTCGATAGTTGATGGCAAAACATCTTTCGCTGTAGGTGAGGAAATCAGGTTCAGTTTTTCGGCAGAGAGAGACTGCTACGTCACACTTCTGGATATAGGGACCAGTGGCAAGGTTCATAAGCTATTCCCGAACAAATGGCATGAATCCAACAAGGTTGAAAAGGACAAGGTTTACCGCATTCCGCCAGACGCTTCCAATTTCATTTTCAGGATCGAGGGTCCGGTGGGCAGGGAATATGTTAAAGCCATCGCTACGCTCAAGCCTATTGAAAAACTTGAAGGAGCCGTAGCAGTCTCAAAAGGCGCTTTTAGCGAGATCAAGAATGCAGACGCCGTATTAAAGGATATAGGGACGGAACTGGCTCAACAAGACGTAAAAAACTGGTCTGAAGCAACAATTTCTTTCGACATAACGGACAACAAAACCACCTCCGACAAACCGATGTCACTGAAATTGTGGAGTGATAAGAAGGTCTACAGTCCGGGAGAAAAAATCGTTTTTCATTTCGAGTCGGACCGTGACTGCAACCTTACTCTAATAGACATCGGCACAAGTGGAATTGTAAAAGAGATCTTTCCGAACAAATATCAAACAGACAATTTTATCAAGGCTAATACCAGGTATGAGATTCCCAAAGGAATCAGTCCTGATTTTGCTTACAGAGTGGAATCTCCAGCCGGGATTAATACCATAAAGGCCATTTGCACAACCAGGAGCGCTCCAGCGGTCACCACGTCCGCATCCTTTGACAAGGAAGACTTCCCATCATTGGGAAACAAGGATCAGGTCTTAAAGGACATATCGGTTCAGCTCAATAAAATTGGACAGAATGGCTACTCTCAGGTGGATTACACAATAGAGATAAAGTAGCTGAAGGGGAGGTCTATCTACCATGAGGAATAACATTATTCTCAAACTGATTCTGGTCTTGGCCTTAATTTTAGGGACTGGAGTCTTCGGTTTGTGCGAGACCGAGGAAGAATACTCAAGACAACTGGCGGAAGAGGAATCATCCGTAATGATCCCAAAGGGTCTTATCAATAAACCCCGCGGAGATTTGATCCCCAAGGACGTCATCATAGAACAGCTGACTCAACCCCAACCTCCGGGCCAGGCGGCGTCCATAAGTTTTTCGAGTGAACTAATACTGTTCGATTTTGGTTCAGCGAGATTACGGGAAAGCTGCTACCCGCAGCTCACCCAGATCGTTCTGGCCATAAATGACCCAAAACTTTCTGCTATCCCTTATTTTTACGTTGATGGACACACCTGTTCAATCGGTTCTGATGAAAACAACTGTCGTCTCTCCTGGCGCAGGGCGGAGAGTGTCACAAACTTCCTGACCAGCGCCGGGGCGCCGGCGCACAAACTTGTTGCACGAGGATTTGGAGAACACAGTCCTATTGCTTCAAATGAGGACGAATCGGGTCGTAGGACCAACCGGCGTGTAGTCCTGAAGAGTGGCGCTGTGACCGTCGCCGAAGACCAATATAGGCAGTGTCCACGGAAATAACGAGAATAGATCCGGACTCTCGCACAAAATATCCAGGATAAACCGGCGCATTGGGCGTCACTGGAGGCTGAAAAATGAAGAAGAAGGCGCTTGGTTGTCTTTTATTAGGGCTGATTAGCATGGGCATGTGTTTATCTGCGCCACAGGCCAATGCCTACTCCCTCGAAGAGCTTTTGAGTGTATCTGAACAGATTCAGAATAACTCCCCTGGCATACGCTTTGAGTTAAGGGCTGACAAATCGACCTACTCGGTAGGCGATCCTGTAGTTTTCAACTTCAAAGCCGACAAAGACTGCTACCTGGTTCTGATCGACATTGGAACTAGCGGCAGAACAATCATTCTTTTCCCCAACAGGTGGCATCCAGACAACAGGATAGAACAGGGAAAGATCTATCGAATTCCTCCCAGTGGCAGCGAGTATGGGTACCGGGTCGAAGGACCTGCAGGGGTGGAGAGAGTGAAAGCTATCGCCAGCCTGGACCCGGCTCTTTCGAGGATCCAATCCCTTCAGGGCGAACTCAGGATCCCGCCTCAAGCCCCTCCAACAAACGTTCAGGCGATTGCAGTGGCCCAGGTATTCGTCACTATTCGTGATCCTCTAACCGTCATGAAAGACATTGGAGTCGAATTTTCAAAGATTGATCCCAGCAAATGGGCCACCGCTACCTTGAAGTTCAATGTCACAGGGACAGGACCGGCGTCCTCATCTATCCCGGGAAGTGGAGCTGCTGCTGCGGCTGCAGCTACTGTAAACATTCAGGTTCCACGTGAAGCTGGCGAGGCTGCCCAGAAATAACAAAATTTCTTTAGAATCTCTCAAACATGGCGTACTGCCCTTTCATCGGTCTTGAAAAGTCGACAAGGGACAAGGCGCCATTTGTTTTTTTGAATGGTTTGAGTTCTTTCCTCTAGCCAGGATATGTTACGCCAGAACCTTGGTGAAGCGCTTTACTTGTCCAGTTCTCGAATGCTCTCGGTCAATTGGTGTGAAAGCGACATCCCAGTGACCTCAAATCTGACAGTTAAAGACATCTGGGACCTGACCGTTTATTTCCAGGACTATATTCTTCAGATTCCTGTCAGATTCAGGTCAGCACTTCGAATACTTCTATAAAAGGCTGATTGGCCTTTATAGATCGAGCAGTAACAGACAAGGAGTCGAGTAATGAAAAAAGTTAAGATCGGAAGAGCGTCGTGTAGGGAAAGAGTGTAGATCTCGGTGG
>CALDNG010000178.1 GCA_937915285.1 uncultured Desulfomonile sp.
TGCTACTATATCACCCCCCACATATGAAGCGACCCCCGGAAATACCATGACAACTGAACCAACCGGCATGTCAAGCCCCAGAGATCTTGCGGAAACCGGTTCAACATTCTGCGCCGCTGGAACGTAAGGGGTCTGACGCAAGAATTTTGGATACAATCCCAGGAACAGATGGGTCATCACCGTGTTGCCCGCGGCAACCATGTAATTGATGGATTCTCGCGGTTGAGAACTCTTTTCAATCAAATCGTCGATTATCTCGTTGAGTCCCTTGACGACATGCTGCTGCAACCTTTCAGATCCGTCTTTTTTAAGCCCAAAAACAATCCGGCTTATGACGTCATCACCCATGGAGATCTGCGGATTATACCGAGATGCTCGGGCCAGGACTGAACCTGTTTCAATATCTACCAACTCACCCCAAAGAGACGTTGTTCCAATATCGATGGCTACAGCCAGACGCGGTTTGCTGACATGTCCAGGGGCAATTTTGATAAGCTTGTATATGTCCCTGTCCAGAGTCGGCAAAGAATCAACCCGCAGACACGCCGAGAATTTCCAATCCTCCGTCCTGACTTCCGAAGGTATTTCTTTGAGAACATCAAGGTCGGCGCTTACTGGAAATATTTCATGATCTACCTTTAGCGTTCTGATGATTCTTTCGTAGTCGCTGGTGTTGTCTTCCAGCCTGGGCGGCTGTGGATTCATCAGAACCCTGATGGTCATAGGGTTCATTTCCGGCTTGATCGGCGATTCCATCGGAATGGCCATAGCCTTCTTTCTGTCCTGCTCGTCACGCGGTAAAACCTTACGACCCACCTTTGTTTTGGGGACTTCCACGATCAAATCGGAAATAACACGTGACTGACAAGCAAGCACAAACCCTTCGGCTCGTGCCTCAGCGTCCAGCTTGTCCATAGCAAGACTCGTGACCTTCCCTTCAACAATCTTGACCTTGCATTGCGCGCAAGCGCCAGAACCTCCGCAAGCCGCTGGGATGAAAACCCCGGCCTCCAGAGCTACATCGAGTAATAATTGACCGGACATGACTTCAATCGATATGTCGTCGGGAAGAAATCTTACCGTTCTCTTTTCAGGCATTTTGACTCCAAAAATTCTGAGAGCAAACCGCAGCCCCCTATCAGATAGTTAATTTAAATGTGAAAAATTGCTATTATCTAAAAGAGGCCCTGTTGTTCACAATGCCATTCAAAAAACTGAACATCTGAGCTAACCCACTGGCCACATTGTTTAGATTTGCTCCATTTAACATAACCCAAAAGAAATGAAATGAACAATATATGAATTTAAAAATATGTGAAATTTTTAAGAGTGTCCAAGGCGAATCGTCCTATATAGGATTGCCTTGTATTTTCATACGCTTATCCGGATGCAACCTGCGTTGCGCGTATTGTGACACCTCTTATGCATGGGAAGATGGTCATGACATGACCATCCCTGAGATTGTGGAACACGTAAGGAGTTTCAAATGTGGCCTTGCGCTACTGACAGGCGGAGAGCCATTGCTCCAGGAAGAATCACATCGCTTGATGCATACACTCATTGGAATGGGTTTTCGGACAATGGTTGAAACCAATGGTTCAGTCGATATTTCCAGGGTTCCTGAGGGAGCTGTCAGGATTATGGATGTCAAGTGCCCCGGCAGCGGCCAATCTGACAGGTTTCACTGGAATAACCTGAATATTCTGAAGCCATCAGATGAGGTAAAGTTCGTGATAACCGGCAGGGACGATTACGACTGGAGTCTTGATTTTATTAACCAGAACCTGACTTGCTTCAATGGACAGATTCTATTTTCTCCCGCGTTCGGCTTGATTGAACCAAGAGATCTTGTCTCATGGATACTTAAAGACAATCTGGAGGTGCGTTTCCAGCTTCAACTACACAAGTACGTATGGGGACCATACGAGCGTGGAGTCTGAAAACCATCAAAATAACTGGGAATACAATGATGTAAAACACTAATTGTTAATAAACATAACTAGGCTACGAGTTTAACTTTTCTGAATGGAACGTTTTTTCGTTATTTATATAGGCCACAAAGATTTGTGATTTAGTTAAAGTAAATTATGCACTACTCGATGCAAATAGTTGACGGTTGCAGTATCAATATGGTAATATAAGACTTGAGTATAGTAATCTCGGCGAAGAGCTGAACCTGATTGTTCAGCCGCTTAGTCCGAAAGGAGCTTTTCATGAAAAAATTTCTGCTTTCTTTTATGATGCTGAGCCTTTTATGCTCTTCGCCCGGATCAGTTCTGGCAGAGGCAGAAATCTACTGGGGAACCGTGCCATCGCCGGAAGCTGAGATCACGGATTCTGACTTTACCAATAAATATGAAGGGCAAAAAGATTTCAGTGTTTTCAGGGACAAAGAGATTTATGACGTATGGAAACCTGGTCTATTCGATGAAGAAGAAGAATCCGGTGTAGTTATTTCGCAGCCAATTCAGGAGCCAAGCTCGCCGGCGCCGATAGTTGACCGGCCCAGGCCTACAGCAAGGCCTGAAATAGGCGCGCCACCGAGGAATGTGGAATCAGCCAGACCGTCGTCAACGCCTTCAACTCCCACCAGGGTTGCCCCTTCATCCCCTAAACCGGCTGAAACATCTCCTGGAACCCAGGAATCATCATCAAACACTTCGACCGAAACCGTGGAAAAACCCGGAACCAAGAAAATGAAGTGGGGCCAGTCTGACAGTCCAGCGGCTTCAGAACCTAAAACAAAATTTGAATGGGGCCAGAATAAGTCTGGTAATCAGTAACATTTTTCTTTTTTGCTGGTTTGGTTTGTCCTTCGAGTCTCAGGATTGTAATTGAGTTTGATTGCGTAGAATTCGGAGCCGGCTTTGCAAAGGCTAAAGCCGGTTTTTTCTTTTGGGGCGTCAGTTGAAGTGGCCGGTTAAACAACAGCCTCACGATAATGAATCATCTGTCATGGCGCGATTTTTGCTCAGCGTCCGGAAGCGGATCATCGAGCCATTCGTGCTTTCAGAAAACCCTCCCTGGTTCGACGCGCGCGGAGCCGCTATTGGACTATTGGTGGGTTTTGGGTTCCCACTGGGGCTCCAGTGGATTTCTCTAGGGCTGATCAGATTGTGTTTCAAATTTAACGTTGTTCTGGCATTGGCCCTGACCTGGGTTAACAATCCCCTCACTGTAGCGCCAATGTATTATGGATATTACCTTTTGGGATCGATTCTGACAGGGAGAGCTTCTAACGTGAATGCCGATGCTTTTGCCAAGCTAATGGCCCCCCTGTATGAAGCCGGCAGTTTCCTGGAATCGTTGGATAGCCTAACGCAGATAGGTTCCGACATCATGATCAAATGGGCTATTGGGGCCACGATCACAGGTGTGGTTTCGGGCATACTTGGGTACATTTTTACATATTTGATCCAGGTTCACCGCGCCGGCAAGCGATCGGCCGCTGGCCCTAAATAACTACCCGGAAGAGAATCCCTGTAATCCGTCATCGACTCTTTGCTACCGATATTCTGGGACAGAATTCTTCTATCGAGCATTTGGAGCAAAACGGAGACACCGGTTTACAGATGTTCTGGCCATAAGTCACAAGCAAATCGTTGTATTCCACCCAATATTTCTGAGGCAGCTTGGCTCTCAAGGCCATCTCCGTCTGATCCGGAGTTTTTGTTTGCACGTATCCAAGTCTGTTACTGATCCTGTGTACGTGGATATCAACACACAGCCCCAGTTTGCCATGCCCCAACGTTACCACGAGATTGGCCGTTTTGCGGCCTACCCCCTTTAGTTTGAGCAACTCATCTATGTCATCAGGGACCTTGCCCTCATATTTTGTTATCATTTCTGACGATATGTGCTTCAAGGTCTTGGCCTTGGTCTTGTAAAAACCGACAGGATAAATGAGATCCTGAATCTCTTTCTCACTTAAAGCCAACAAATCTTCAGCGTTATTGATCCGCGAGAAGAGTTTTCTAGATGCGGCTCGTGTGGTTTCGTCCTTGGTTCTTAGAGAAAGTATTGTGGACACAAGCACTTCGAAGGGAGCCCTTCGTTTTCTCGATATCTCGGTCACTATAGGCAGGCCTAACCCTTCACAAGCGACGCGCAGGCGTTCAACAACTACATCTATATCTATTGAAATGACTACCTCCCATGAACCTGATCGTCACCAATCATTACTTTCAGTTGACTAATAAACCAATCCGACCTTTTTCCTTACGTCGTTTAACGTAACCGAGGCCACCGACCTCGCCTTTTCGGCGCCATGCTTTAAAATGCCTCTTATATAGCCGGGATCCTTCATCAATCTTTTCTTTTCTTCCCTGTTCTCTTTGAAACAGTCCCAGAGAATCCCTACTAGCTCTTTCTTGAGAGAACCGTATCCAGCTCCTCCCTCCAGATAAAGCCGTTTGACCTCTTCAACCCTCTGCGGATCGGCAAAATGACGATAAATCTGGAATAAATTGCAGGTTTCGGGGTTTTTCGGTTCTTCAACAGGAGTAGAGTCTGTTTTTATGCTCATCACCTTTTTCTTGAGGGCCTTTTCATCCAGAAAAATTTCGATTGTGTTGTCGTATGACTTGGACATCTTTTGGCCATCTATGCCTGGAACAGTGGCAACCTCATCGTTGATTTCGCCTTCTGGCACCACAAAAGTTTCTCCGTACATGCCGTTGAACTTTATTGCAATGTCTCTTGTGACTTCAATGTGCTGTTTTTGATCCTTTCCGACAGGAACTATGTTGGCCTGGTACAGAAGAATGTCAGCAGCCATGAGGACGGGATAAGCGAACAGACCATGATTAGGAGATATTCCCTTGGCTATTTTGTCTTTGTAGGAATGACAGCGTTCCAATAGACCCATCGGGGTTATGCAGGTCAGTATCCAGGTGAGTTCGGTTACTTCGGGAACATCTGACTGAACCCAGAAAAAACACCTGTCTGGATCTAGCCCCAAAGCCAGAAAGTCAGACGCTACATCCAGTGTGCCATCAGCTAGTTTCGGGCCGTCCGAAACGCTTGTCATCGCATGGTAATTAACTATGAAGACATATAGTTCCGATCTGTCCATATAGGATATCATGGGCTTCATCATGGCCAGATAGTTCCCGAGATGAAGTGAGCCACTCGGTTGAATGCCTGAAAGTATTTTCAAATTGGATCCCCTTTCCACACCAGCCAACTTAATGGACTTGAGTTCAACCACATCATAAAGCCTATTGTCTTTTGTCGCTTCAACCCCAAATCGTGGTCTTTTGCATGTAACCGGATATAATTACTGTAAAACGCGTGTTTGGTCAACTTTGACGGGAATGTTATTTGACGTACTCAACCGTGCTTAAAGATTTACTGTGGACAGGGGAAAATTAAAAAGTTATAACGCGTAGCCGGTCTTGTGTTGTGAAACAGGTATTGAGAGGTGTAAGCGAATTTGAATATAGTCAGACGGTTATATGATTGGGTTCTTTCGTGGGCTCACAGCAAATACGGAGTTCCGGCCCTTTTTGTCCTGTCTTTTGCCGAATCGTCTTTTTTCCCCATTCCGCCGGACGTGCTGCTCATGGCTTTAGCCATTTCCAGACCCAGGAAATCATTTTACTATGCCCTGGTTTGCACTATGGCGTCGGTTTTGGGCGGAATGTTCGGATACCTCATAGGTATTGAATTCATTGATGTTATTGGATACCGAATCATCAACTTTTACAACCTTCAGAGCCAGTACGAGGTTGTAGGCAAGCTGTACGAACAAAATGCCTTCTGGGCTGTTTTCACAGCGGGTCTGACTCCTATTCCCTATAAACTCTTCACCATCGCAGGCGGAGCCTTCAAGATCGATTTCACGGTATTCGTGTTCGCTTCCATTTTCGGAAGGGCATCGCGGTTCTTTATGGTCGCGGGACTAATCTACTTTTTCGGTCCCCCCATTCGAACGTTTATCGACAAATATTTTAACCTCATGGTAGTAGTTTTTACGATATTATTGATCGGAGGATTCCTAACCATCAAATACCTGGTCAACTAACAAAAACTATGACCTTTCAGGAGCAGAACCAGATGTATTTACCAGATATTTTCAAGCACTTTCTCGAGACTCACGGAGAAATAGCCGAAGCCTATCAAAAAGCGGGAACGCTTTGTTCCCAGGCGGGACCAATCGATGAGAAACACCAGCACCTCATTCAACTCGGAGTGGCTGTTGGTGTTGGTTCCAGAGGTGGCGTAAAATCTCATGCCCGCCGGGCAAAAGATCTTGGCGCCAGTGACCAGGAGATATTTCAGGCTGTTCTCCTGGCCGCTCCAATAGTTGGCTTCCCCTCGATGATGGCTTCGTACGGATGGGTTAGAGAATCACTAACCCCAAAAAAGGATTAATCACCGCGTCGAAGGGCCGCAGTATTAACGCACTAGCGGCCTTTCCAGACCGGCTTTCTCTTCTCAAGAAAACAGGTTATGCCGTCCTGAGCGTCTTCTGCCATTAAGTTGAGCGTTATTACGTTGGTCGCATACTTGTAGGCCTGTTCCATATCCATGTCAATCTGGTCATAGAAAGCCTGCTTCCCGATTGCCAGAGTCAGTGGACTAGCCTCACAGATTGACGCTGCCATTTCCATCGCAGCCTTTTCGAGTTCAGACTCATCAACCACTCTGTTCAGAAGTCCGTGCTGGAGGGCTTCCTGAGCGCTGATCAACCTACCTGTCATTAGCATTTCCATGGCAAGCTTTCTCCCTACCGCCCGTGTCAAAGCAACCATGGGTGTTGTACAAAAGAGTCCTATCTTCACGCCGGGAGTTCCGAACCTGCAGGAAGAAGCGCCCACAGCAAGATCGCATTGAGCTACCAACTGGCACCCCGCGGCTGTTGCTATGCCATGAACCTGAGCTATTACTACTTGGGGAATGTCATGGATGAGCTGCATCATTTTTGAACATTGCTCAAAAATGGATTTATATTGAGTTCGATCTCCAGCAGACATTTCCCTCAGGTTGTGGCCTGAACAAAAATGCTTGCCGGTGGCCCTGATGATGATGGCTTTGGCAGAACCTTCACCACGAAAATCGTTGAAGGCGCTAATAAGCTCCGATATCATGGTTCTGGATAGCGCGTTGATAGTCATTGGTGAATTCAGGGTTATTGTTCCGATTTCACCGCTAGTTTCAACCAGGATCTCTTTGTAATCCACCGCCTGTCCTCCTTGATTAGTGGTAAAAGGTTCATCTCTCGCAGAACAGCATGGATTTGCTGATTTAATCCGCAAGAAGTTCTGACAAAGGATATAATCCACGGGCTCAGTATGGTTTGGCCCTGATCTAAAATACAGCTATAAGCCTGGAAGTGATGAACCATTCTTAAAAGGATTGAAAACTTGTAACGGGTTTGTCCATGAATATAATCCACAATCGTGCTCTTTACCCAGCAACATTTTTCCTGGTCGTCTGTTTGTCCATGATGGCTTTCTCTCAGTCCTGGGCTGCCAAAGCAGTCAATCAGTTTAATTCCCAAGAAAACCTGAATCGGGCTAGACTTGAAGTTGAGAAAAGAAGCTACGCCGCAGCGGTCAAGACGCTATCTGATATACTCAAATCGAACCCCGATCTTGCAGAGGCTTATTACTTGAGAGCCAAATCACTGGACATGATGGGCCAACCCATGCGCGCCCTCAAAGACATAGGCAGGTATATTGAACTCAAGCCACATGACTCAAAGGGATACATACTCAAAGGCGATGTAAACAATTTCAATATGGATCACCGTGAAGCTATCGATAGCTACAGCCATGCGCTGAGAGTTGAGCCTGGATCGGTTAATGCGCTTGTAGGCCGGGGGCTGGCGTATGCAGCCCTTGAAAAATATGACCTGGCCATAAAGGATTACGAAGAAGCGATCAAGGGTAATCGGCTAAACCTCGAGGCATTGGCAAACCTTGGAATGGCATTGGCGCTCTCCGGAAAAACTGAAGAAGCTGTTCAAAGACTGACCGAGGCTTTAGCTCTGGAGAGGGATCTTGAATGGCGTGCCAGGTTGAACAGGTTGATTGATGAAATATCTCAGTCGCTAGCCAGACCCTCTACCACCAAACCAGCCAGGTCACCCTTCAGGCAGGCGCCTAGCCGGCTATTGGAAAAGCCCTGGTAGGTGAAACACTCTGGCCTGGATTCATGAACCACTCACAGCAATACTTTCACACAAAACGCTGCATGCCCCTATGTTTCCGAAGAATTCAAAATCGCTGCCTATTTCAGCTATCTTTCCGAACAGGTCTATGAGGTTTCCAGCTATAGCGATCCCCTTGACAGGATGGTCTATCAAACCATTTGAAACCTTGAACCCGGAAGCGCCAACTGAGAAATCTCCACTGACGGGATTTGCAGTGTGAAGCCCCATCATCTCCGTCACCAGAAGTCCATTCCCCATGAGCTTCAGCATTTCTTCCAGACTGACCGTTCCGGGTCGAATGGAAAAGTTGGTGATGCCACTGGTTGGTGGGGTTTCGAATCCGCCTCTCCGACTATTACCTGTGGAAGGCTGTCCAAATTTGGCCCCATAATAGCGATCATATAACCATGATTTAACTACGCCTCCATCTACCAGGACGGTCTTGCAGGTCTCGATACCCTCTCCATCAAATCCGAAAGCCAGTTCACCACGCTCTTCGGTTCCGTCATCGATAATGTCCAGCTTGACAGAAAAAAGCTCCGCTCCCTTCAAAACTTTGGGCGAGGCTGTCTTCTTGAAATGATTCTCTGCCACGAATGAACTGGAAATGACCCCCAGTAATCCTGAAGCAGTCGTATTTTCAAAAATTACCGGCAACTTCTCAGATTTGACTGTTTTTCCACCCAGCGCTCTTATAGCTCTCCCAGCCGCCTTTCTTGCGATCATCGAAGGCTGGAGCATGTAAGGATTCCTGACCTGATCAAACCAGTATGATGTTTCCTGTTCCTGAGCATCCTCAGCCATTAGTTCGACCCAGGCAGTGCTCATACCGGCCTCGTCTTGAACATCAAGCCCCAAGGAATTGATCAATCTAACTCTTGTGATTGAATCTACATAGCCGCTCGTGCGAGCCACCTTTATTCTCTTGTCAAAATCATAGGCCTCTTTTTCAATTATTCTGGCTATTTCTATTTTTTCCTTTTCCGGCATCCCTAAAAGTTTCTCATCAAGAAGCTGCCTGTGTTCGGAAGAACCTTTACGTCCTGGTGTGAAACCCAGGGAATCATCCTCGGGCATCACTCCCGCCATATCGACTGCCTTGATTATCGTCTTTTCTATATTCTGTGGGTCAGAAGAAGAGCAAAAGGAGAAACCCGGCCTGTGCCCCTTGATCACCCTCACGGACATTCCCTGCAAATTGGACCTCTGAAATGAGTCAACAGTAGATTCCTTGACTTCAGCACGAAAACTTTCTGAAGAGGTAATATAGATTTCCCATGAGTCCACCGGTTGTTTGGAGACAAGTTTTTTGGCTATATCAATGGTGTCGCGCATTATGAGTCCCTCTCTGGAATAAGCTGGCCAGGGCCCAAAGAAATATGGCCCATAACTGATTCTTGTTGATTTCAAAAGCACTATAATTCAAAAGAGATTTTCATGAAATAATCGATCTGTCGATCTTGACAGAAAAAACTGTCTAAATTACAATTGCTAACTGAGGTAAAAATGGTTAGCGCAATGAATTCCGTATTGTATTTTTATTTTATCGCCAGGAGCGGGATGCGTCTTCGCTGACTGTGAACCTAACCAGAATAGTACAAGAAGCGGAGCGCAGACTCCGCTTTTTTATTTGGTTTTAGCGCTTTTAACAAAATTGGATAAATCCAGATCGGAATACTCCAGGGATTGACAATGAATGAGCCAGCGTTGGATTTAATTGAACCAGCCAGAAACAGGATGGGTTTATCTGAAAAACTCAGCCTGATAAACCTAATCAGGGACGGCCTGCTGCACGATACTGACAATACACCCGTTTTTTCAGACTTGTTTCGGGAGCTGGAAAAACTGGTCAATATCACCGTGTCTGGCGCCAAGGTGGATCGCCTCGATGCCGATTATTCCAGGAAAGGGTTCAAACATCTTGAGATAAACGCCGAAACAGGTGAGAACCTGGCGCGGCTGAACATGCTTTACTTAAAGAAACCAGTTCCATGTTATTACCTGGTTTACGTTGAGGTAGCTTCCCCGTTCAGGAAGAAAGGTTTGGGCAATCTAATCCTGAAAGCTTTCCGGGACTTCCTGGCCGAAAAATCAGCCGTCGGTGTTCTGGACAACATCATCCCCAAAGACGACCCTACGTTTGATATTTACCTGAAACTTGACTGGATACCATTTTGTGATCTGACCGGATACAACGAGAATGGTCATTCCCGAACCTATATGGTCTACCTTCCTCCGGCTTTTGCAGGTAAGGACATTCGCGACTCAGTTGTCAAACTCGTTCATCATCTACTGAGAAAAAGACCGGCCATCGACATGCGCGACAACGAACTCATGGTTCAAAGAACCATCGAGGAATTCAAGGATCTTTATTCTGCGCTGTTGATGTACTTCGAAGACCAGATAATTGAGGGGGCCCCGGACCCCGCAATGAGGTTCATGTTCACAAGATTTGTAACCAAGTTGCTTGGGTTCCGCAGACGTATATCCAACCTTCTAGGTTATACCGGTGGCGAGTCAATGGAGCAGATTCCCCTGCATCCGGAGATTCGCAATCTGGTTGCGCAGTCTTACGCCCCAAGGGAATTTCGTAACAAACTTACATTCCTGACTACGGACAAGGAGCTGTGGCTGTGTCTTCCGGAAGCCATAAAAAATAATCCTGCCAGATTCATAGAGGCCCTGAATAACTATCAAAGACCCTCGTTGACGTCCTGGCTGAAGACGACCGGAAAGTCTTCTTCATCCAATCTTACTCTTGGCGATCTCATGGATCTCGGATTTGATCCAACCCGTCTAAAGGAATTGACTGTCGATGGCCAACAGTACATTTTCGAACGTGTACAGGGGCAAATGGTTGACATCTCTGATAGAAAAATGGAGATTCTCGAGGCGGCCCAAGCCAGGATGGCGACACTTCGTATCAGGAACACTAGAGTAAGCATCAACAAACCACTCCTGGTAATCAAGGATGGAGGGAATGGGTACATCCTTCGACGCAAAGTGGAAGGAATTCACTGGGAAGAGGCGGTAGAGCAGTTACAGACTTCGCCGGAACTCAAGGAACTCAACTCTGGAATGCGTCTGGATCGAATGATTCACAAGCTGATCCGTAAAACGGCAGAAAAGACTCGTGAAATCATTGGTAAGGATGATGCCGAGCTTATCGACCCATCGGGTTTTTTCGTGTCCTGGGACATTGAAAAAAATCGGCCCAGGCTTACGGTTGACATTGGGAGTGTCTATTTCGAGAGCTTGTGGATTTCATAGGAATCTCAGCCGCGGATAAAAAAAAAGCCCGACCTGTCAGTCGGACTTTGGAGGGTATTAGAATTTTCAGGTCGGGCAATTAAGCGGGGGAGGAATCAGGCCTTGGACCGGCTTTCGGCAATGATTCAATTTTTAGAAAAGAAACCCGACTTGAACGAATGCGCCATCCAATGTTGTGTTGAGCGCATCCTGCTTTAATTCCTTCTGGAAATATGAGTATCTGTAACCGCCCTTGACAAAACCGAAGCGGCCGGATTTTATTGGAATCATGTAGTTAAGAGCCGTCTCGGCGTCAAAACCGAAACTGTCACTCAAGAAGGCCACGTCAGCCTTGCAACTAAGCGCTAGAGTGTTTCCTCGCCAGTTCTTTAAGGCCTTTTCGAACTCCAGTCCCACCACTGCAAGATTGCGTGAATCATCCCAGGTCATAGCGTTTGTAGCCCCAATTACCGTCCCAACGGTCAGTTTGTCCTGAACATACATCCATTCAGCAAACAGGTTGGTCCGGCTACTAGGAGTGTTGATCAGGTTCAGACCTATACCAGCTCTGTGCTCAAATCGCTCCCACCTTGAAAATACCTGGGTCTGGGCTGCAAACAGTTGGCCGGCGAAACTGAAGGCGCTCGCGTTTGTCCCTGACGCATCCATCTTAATGGGGGTAAAAGAATACCTTAGTGAAAACTTGGGACGCAACTGGTACGAGGCTTCAACCGACCAAACAACATTTCCCGATTTTTTGAATCCCAGATTATCGTTGAAATCCGCCGGACTGCCCGTGAATGCAGCCCCTGCCAAACTGCGCCGGGCTTCACCATGAACCCTGGCAAACAGGGCCTTCGGGCCCGCAACGAACTGTCCCTGAGCAGGAACCGGTAAAAGATTGTCCTGCGCCCAATTCATAGGATTTAATCTCGACATGCCATCGAGCCCACCCATGATTGAAGGCTTCACTTTAGTTGTAACTGGTTCAGATGGCTTGACTTTTGATATCGCCTTGTAACCCGCGGACGTATCCACCGAAGTCGCCAACTGATCATAGCTCATTATGGCCGACTCCCCAAAAGCAAGCGATGCAGACCAGGCTACCACAAAAGTCCACACAAACAACAACTTTGCACATTTTCTTAACATAACACCCTCCCTC
>CALDNG010000179.1 GCA_937915285.1 uncultured Desulfomonile sp.
CACCGAGATCTACACTCTTTCCCTACACGACGCTCTTCCGATCTGTCCATATTTCAGCCTTCTGACCCGAGATTTTATCAGGATATCAAGATGATAGCGGCTTTTGCTCTGGTCATAGCCGGCGTGAATATTCTTTTGCTGGTAGCAGGATCAAAAGTTTTTAACAGAGAATCGCCTAACAATTATTACATTCAGCTTGCTGGTTTTTTGATTGGAGGAGCTTTAAGCGGAGCTATTCTGGCTTTTGCGGTTTTCGAACTGGAGCCTTCAAAAATACTGCAGGGCGCCATAGGTGGTGTAATAGCGGCGGCCCTGATAGGATTCATGGTCCCCAGATCGTTGTCGAAACGAATGACAGCCACGTTGAGTGGTCCGGAGATGTGATCATTGCAAATTTCAGGGCTATCGATAAAGTCGGCAATCAGGTCGATGGCGCACCGATCGCCCAAAACAGGGGTTACGCCTTGTTAATGTGGATAATATTTGCGTTTGTTGGTGTTTTGTCGGGAGCAATAATAGCATGGGCGCTGGACATGAATTCCCCTAAAGAGATAGCTCAGGGAGCTATAGGCGGCCTGATCGCGGGGATTCTAATGTCTGCAATGCTCCCTCACTGACCTTATACGGGGAAACAGACTTATGGCGGATAAAAAAGACACCCCAGTAATCGGCGAAAAGAGGCAGGACGCCTCGCAGCCCGTAATACTGCCTGGAATCCACAGGTATCAGTTCTTCACGAATCTCAAGGATCGTGGATGGACCATGAATCTGGACCGGGTGGCCTTGTTCGGGATCATTGCCGCAATGCTCGGCGTTGTCATAAAACCCCTGCAGAGGTGGAATCCGGCCACAATCTACTGTTATGAATGCCGGGCCTGTTACGCCACTCAGGACAGATGCCCGGTGGGAATATCGCTGCAGGCTGAACTGGTAGTGGCAGGACGTGTAGCCGACTACGACCGTTTCATAAGAAACGGAGGTCTGAAGTGCATAAGATGTGGCAATTGCCAGAGCTATTGTGTTCAATATTTACCGTTGCCCGAAATGTTTGCGACGATGCAGCACGAAACCAGGCAAGCCATAATCAATGGCATAGTCCCTAAAAATACCCTCAGAAATGCGTTAGCGCAAGGTCTTGTAGGAAAGGAATACATAGATGACTTGGTCAAGGCTATTGCGTGATCCGCTAGGTTTTTTATGGGCCGCCCTAAGTACGCGCGGAGTCAGACTTCTAATTTATGCGTTCATAGTGGCCTTTCTCTTTCCTTCGAGCCGATACTTACTGATTGTAGCCATAATTCTAACCCTCGGGGTCATGTGGTACAAAGACTACCGGAAGACGGGATCCAGGAAGATCATCTTCCTGATCTGCGCCATTTTGCTTATTAAGATTGGGTACTTTATCTCCTATTTTGATGTCAGGAACGTGGACGAGGCGCGTATTGCCAAACGTCCTTGGGGCGCAGGTATCTCGCAGGTCAAGGACGGAAAATACACTGGGGAGGGTGAAGGCTATCGCGGACCAATCAAGGTTGAGATAGAAGTCAGGAACCACAGAATAATAAGCATCAGAACACTCGAGTATTCAGATCTTATCTCTGTGCTGGACAATCAGGTTTCAGCCTTTAAAAGAGACATACTTACCAAAGGGATGCTCGAGAGACCGAATCAGCCTGAAATGTTTAGAGGAGCGACAGAAACTCTAACAGGTTACGTAAACGCCATAGAATCAGCTCTTACCAAAGGGATTGCTGATTTTCCCGAATACAGCCTTTTTTCAAAGGCATATCTGAATATATTCATTGGTCAAGCTCCAGATCGTGTGACACTCAACAGTCTGGCCATACTCTTCGCTACTTTTATGGTTTTTGAGTACGCGCTCCAGTCCATGCTTGTTCCCGGAACAGGCAGGTCCATCAACTGCTACAACTGCGCTTCATGTGTTGGTGTGTGTCCCCTCAAGGAAGTTGAAGGGGTTCAGATGCCGATGGGATTGGTTTTGTTGACAAGGCTTGGCGAATACGATCGAGTCATGGAGTTATCAAAGTACTGTGTTGGTTGTGGCCGGTGCGCCTGCAAATGCCCCATTGGTAACTCAGGTCCTCTTATCATTTCAGCCGCTTTTCAGGCCGCCCGACAGAAGAAACTCCAGAAAAGCGCTGATACCGGGAAGGAAACCGCTTGATGTCCAAAGGCCTTCTCATAGTTATCGGAGTGGTATCAGTCCTTCTCGTGGTTGGAATATTGGGAGAGGTTTCCCTGAAAAGCTCGTCCTGCATGACATGTCATAAACAGGAAGCCGCATACGTTAACTGGATGAAGACCAGACTGGTTGACAAAAACAAGGGTTTTTCCCACGAACTCGTTAGCTGCGCAGACTGCCACATCGAAGGCAGTCCGATGAACACAGTGGCTTCGAGGTTTCGGGGCATCCTACATACCGTCACTTATTTTGTTCCTCAGATAGACCCGAGGAAACCCCAGATTACGGGCCTGTTCAATAGGACGAGAGTATCAAGTGAGAACTGTAAAGCATGTCATCTGGCGGCAATCTTCAGAAAGACAGTCTACAAAAGGGATATGCCTCCTGGTGATCTAAGCCAGATAGGCCTGATGATGGATCATCGCAAGCATGTTCTCGCACGTGAAAACACTTGCTCCAAATGTCATGAGCGCTATCAGGATCAGGACGCTTTAAGTCCTCGAAAAGAAGTAAACTTCGCTGAGGTCAATCACATGTCATGTGATTCCTGTCACAGCTTGGCGGCTCATTATTACAGAAACGATCAAATACTGCCAATTTCGGACAGTCATTTGGAAGTAGTCAGGGATGACGCGTGGGATAAACTGTCCAAAAATCCTAGATGGATGGTCTCCTTCCCGCAGGAGAAAACCTGCAGACGGTGTCACAACGGACAGATTCATTTCAAGACAAAGATATTCAAATCAGAGTGTCGTGAGACCTATAACCTCGAAAATTGTCTGAAGTGTCACCCTACAATGACTCAGGAATGGCTGGATGGGTACAAAAAGAAGCGGGAATCAAAGACTTATGCGGCTACAGGTTCTTACAACAAATTCGTCGTAGAGATCAATTCGTCATTTGATGACAAACTTAATGGACCTTACCGGGAGTTCAATCATACCCATCTGAATCTTTTAGAGACAGGTTTGAGATAGGATTTTCGGGGCTGCACGGGAGCGATTATATGACCACGATCAGGGATAGTTCCAAGGACCAAATGAACAAGGAAGTCGCAAATACCATACTTCAGACAAAGGAACCGCCGGTAGCCAGATTCAGACTTCTGTCAAAAGGTATGGAGCCATACCACAGGCTTTATATACAGGACTCCGAATCGGATATAACTGGAGACAAGGGTTGTCTTGGCTGTGGGAACTGTGTCGATTCCTGCCCGGTCCTCCGGAAGGATCCCAAAAGATTCGACAAGACACAGCAGAGGACGTCCTTTGCGCTGGAATCATGTGTAGGGGAAGATTGCGAGCAGTGTTACTCCTGTGTTCTTGCGTGCCCTCAGGTTGATACGTCCTATAAGGACTACATCGTGGATGAGGTAGTGCCGGAAACTATACAACCGGCTCCGCGAATTACATCATTAGACAACTACTACATGGCTATAATCGCCTTGATCATGGGTGTCATGATTGGCATTTTTTTGGCGAGATAACCGGGTTTAACGAATATAGGCGTTTGTAGAGAAAGGAAGTGATTTCATGTCTGCAATGGTTCAAGGGGCTGTCCAGCAAACTGAGTCTTCGAGTGAGGCAGCGGTGAGGACTGATCTTGTTCCAATTTTCATAATGGGCAAGAGATACATGGTTCCGAGCACTCTAACCATTCAAAAGGCTTTTGAATATGCCGGTTACCAATTAATAAGGGGATGTGGTTGCCGTGGAGGAATATGCGGCGCATGCGCTACTGTTTACCGAATGCCAGGTAGCTCGAAGATCAGTGTGGGATTGGCATGCCAGACAGTCGTTCTGCCAAACATGTATTTGACCATGGTCCCATTTTTCCCTGCAAACAGGGCAGTCTATGACCTTGAGGAACTTAAGCCTGAAGCTCAGACCCTCATGAAATATTATCCGGAACTTGCTAAATGCATGGGCTGCAATACATGCACGAAATCATGTCCCATGGAAATTCCGGTCATGGAATATGTCTCAGCCGCACTGAGAGGCGATGTAGAGAAAGCCGCAGAAATATCAATGTCTTGCGTGATGTGCGGTATTTGCGCTTCCAGGTGCCCGGCAGAACTTGGGCAATATAACATAGCGATAATGTGTCGTAGAATAACCGGCCGCCACATTTGGCCGCAAGCCCAGCATGTAGTGGAAATGGTGGCTAAAATAGACTCCCACAGGTATGACAAGCCGTTGGAGCAGCTTATGAAGGCGGATCTGGAAACATTGAGGAAACTTTATGTTGAACGCCAGATGGAGCCCCATACTGCTCCTGAGGACTGGACGCCTGATGATAAGTCTATGATTTAACAAAGAATCATTCAAGCTTCAGTGCGCCGCCTTCTCGGGCTGTCGCAGGAAGTGTCATGGGGCTGGAGGATTTCATGGGATATACCGTAGAATTAATGGATTTGATTAAAAGGGTTGAGAAAACCCGTCCTGAGCGAGTCATGAAAAAGAAGGCCGGACAGGAGTTCCCGGCTCTTACTCTGGACCAGCGTCGTGACAGGCTGGAAAAGTATCATCCCGATTTTCGGGCCGGGGCTTTGCGTGAGCTTAGGATTGGACCGAGCAGAGGCATCTCTGTAGCGCAGGAAATTGCAGACACTTTTGAAGCAAGAAGCAGGGTGGACCCTGATCAAATAGACCTTAACGAAGTTCATTACGAAACAGACGTGTTGGTTATTGGTGGTGGAGGAGCGGGAACTGCTGCTGCTCTTCTGGCCCAGGAAGAAGGCTCCAGGGTTATCATAGCCACCAAACTAAGGCATGGTGACGCCAACACAATGATGGCCGAAGGCGGCATGCAGGCAGCTACCAAGAGTTGGAAGGACTCACCTTATTACCATTTCCTGGACGTCATGGGTGGTGGTCATTTTGAAAATGACCCTGAACTTGTAAGGACCATGGTGACAGAGGCGCCCAAGGCCATAGCGTGGCTGGAAAAACTTGGATGCATGTTCAACAAATGGCCCGATGGAAAGATGTTCACTCTTCATGGAGCCGGAACATGCAGGAAAAGGATGCACTACGCCGGTGACATGACCGGCGCTGAAATCATGAGGACTCTTCGTGATGAGGCACGCAATAGGGTGAAGGACATCGGAGTGCTCGAGTTTTCTCCTGCTGTAGAACTTCTCACCGATGAGAAGGGTCGTTGCTCGGGGGCCGTTCTTTATAACCTTGAAACAGAAGAATATTTCATCGTTAAGGCGAAAGCCGTAATCATGGCCACTGGTGGCTCAGGCAGACTGCACATGAGCGGTTTCATGACCACAAATCATTATGGCGCAACAGGTGATGGACTTGTCATGGGATACCGTTTGGGTGTTGGAGTGCGGTTCCTTCACGCCACTCAGTATCATCCGACGGGCGCTGTCTTCCCTGAACAGGCGGAAGGCCTTCTCATTACGGAGAAAGTGCGTGGCGCAGGCGCCAACCTTGTGAACATAGACGGCGACCAGTTCGTTTTTGAGCGTGAGCCTCGCGACATAGAATCCGCAAGTATAATCCGTGAGTGCGAAAAGGTCGGCAAAGGCGTTCCTGTTCCGGGACAGGTTGGCAGATTCGGTGTATGGCTTGATTCGCCGATGATTGACATGCTCGAGGGAGAAGGAACTGTCGAGAGAGAATTCCCGGCAAAATTCATACTCTTCAAGAGATACGGTATCGACATATCAAAGCTTCCGATGCTCATATACCCCACACTGCACTATCAGAACGGTGGTTTGGCATATGAACCCGATGGTTCAACAAAAGTCGAAGGATTTTTTGTAGCCGGCGAGGTTGGGGGCGGAGTCCACGGCGCTAACAGGCTGATGGGAAATTCGCTTCTGGACATAACCGTTTTCGGGAGACTGGCTGGTCAGACTGCCGGAAAATTCGTCAAGGACAGAACCGGGATCGGAACTCTGTCAGTGGATCATGTCCGTAGATATCACAAGGAGCTTGAAGAGGCTGAAATAGGCTTGGACAGGGTTTCACCGATGGTGTTGCCGGATTACGGAAATCCGGAAGTCAGGAAACGCCAATGGACTTCCCACTACGTTGGAACACTGAGATAGATCAGGGAAGGTCATGGCAGCCGTTTCACAGAAAATCGGAAAACTTCATCCAGTCTTGGAATACATTTCCAATCTTGGAGATCAGTCTCCTTTTTGGAAGCTTCAATCATTAGCTGTAGGTATAGTCCTGACATTGATGATTCTTGGAGGAGCGCTCATTGCAGTTCTGACGTTTTCAAGCATTTATGGAGGGGGCAACCTCTCTTATACGGCATTAGGCTCTCCAGGCCCGGTAGTTTTCAGGCATTACACTCACATGACCTTCAAGGATGGAAAATACAGGGATTGCATCAGTTGTCATGAAAAAATCTTTGCGGCCCAGAAATATGGCACCTTTGTGTTGAGGGCGTTGGAAGACTCGCCACCTCTGAAGGTTCACATCGCTAAGGATGCGTCAACCCTGTATGTTCCTGGATCCCTGGCTGAGGAGGAAAACGCAATGGTAACTTATGCTATCCCCAGAGCATGCGCTACCTGCGCTACCGGAACGTGTCATGACGGGAAAGAGTCTTTCAGCCGTTACAATTGCTTGGGATGTCATAAGGCAAAATGATATGACCAACATTTATAAACCAGCTTCAGGTTTGATGAAAGTCAAGAACGGTAGGCTTGAGGAAGACAAAGCGGTTTCTGCGACAAAACGCTGGGGAATGGTTGTCGATCAGCGCAGATGTATTGGTTGTCATAGTTGCACCGTGGCCTGCAAGAGTGAGAACAACGTTCCTCTGGGCTACTGGCGTTCATGGGTGAAAGGACTCCAGAAAGGGACATTCCCGGATGTTGGGACAATGTTCCTTAGACGTTTGTGCAATCAATGCGACACTCCACCTTGTGTTCAGGTTTGCCCGGTCCAGGCCACGGTCAGACGCGAGCAGGACGGTGTAATCGTAATGTATTACGGTAAGTGTATCGGTTGCGGAATGTGTATATCAGCTTGTCCATACGACGCTCGCTTTTTCAACCCAATCAGGCACACAGCCGACAAATGTGATTTCTGCGAGATCGGAAGAGCACACGTCTGAACTCCAGTCACGAGTGGATATC
>CALDNG010000180.1 GCA_937915285.1 uncultured Desulfomonile sp.
GATATCCACTCGTGACTGGAGTTCAGACGTGTGCTCTTCCGATCTTGCAGAAGGCAGTCTCTACTGATAGAAGGATGTGTTGCTCCAAGAAAAATCCCGAGGGAATTAGACGTCGACCTGGTTTCCTGAGAACTTCCGGAATACTGTTTTGGGTTGTGTCAACAAGGGGCACTCCTTACAGAAATGTCAGTGATTTAGCCAGCCACACAAATTTTTTGTGTGTTGTTTTCTGGAATGAGTTTACAAAACCAAAAAGATGTCTAAAGAAGTAATAATCTAATGCAATAGGCCAAAAGGAGGCCATTGGTCACCCTACGAACAGGAGGCTAATGTTTGTGAGCATGCTCAAAAAGTCACCAACTGGAATCTCTGGATTCGATGAAATCACCGGCGGAGGATTGCCTCAGGGCCGGACTACATTGGTTTGCGGTTCAGCGGGGTGTGGGAAGACGCTGTTTGGAATGGAGTTTCTGGTTCGAGGAATCTCGCTCTATGACGAACCAGGGGTCTTTATGGCTTTTGAAGAAACTGAAAAGGATCTCAAAGACAACTTTTTCTCCATGGGATTTGATTTGCAGGAATTGATAGACCGACAGAAGATGGTGATTGACTATGTACGTATAGAGAGAAGTGAGATTGAAGAAACTGTAGAATATGATCTGGACGGTCTTTTCATTCGTTTGGCTGCGGCGGTTGATCGGGTAGGCGCCAAGCGGGTCGTCCTGGATACGATTGAAGCTCTTTTCTCCGGGTTTTCCCATGAAGGAATACTCCGGTCTGAACTTCGCAGGCTTTTCAGATGGCTTAAGGACCGGGGTTTGACGGCGATAGTTACTGCAGAGCGCGGAAAGGAAACTATTAGCCGACATGGCCTGGAAGAATACGTGGCTGATTGCGTGATAATAATGGATCACCGTGTTGCCGGACAGGTCTCTACGCGGCGGTTGAGGGTGGTTAAGTACCGTGGATCGGCGCACAACGCAGATGAATGCCCGTTTTTGATTATTTCCGGTGGACTGTGGCTTCTCCCGATTACATCTTTCGGGCTGAACCACCTGGTTTCTGAAGAGAGATTCTCAACTGGAATCATAGCCCTGGACAATATGCTGGGAGGACAGGGGTACTATCGGGGTAACTCGATCCTGATCTCAGGAACAGCCGGCACAGGGAAGACCAGTATTGCTTCACACTTTGCCAATGCGGCTTGCAGCAATGGCGAGCGAACCCTTTTCGTGGCCTTTGAGGAATCACCCAGGCAAATAGTTAGAAACATGCAGTCTATCAGCATTGATCTCGATCAATGGCTGGAAAATGGTCTATTAAGGTTCCATGCGATCCGACCTTCCCAATACGGCCTCGAGGCGCACCTATCGACAATCCTCAAGGTAATCGATGAATTCAACCCATCAGCAGTGGTCATAGATCCGATTTCAAGTTTTCATCCGGTTGGTGATTCATTTGAAGTGAAAGAGATGCTGTTGCGACTGGTAGATTACCTTAAGAATAAGGGTGTAACCACGCTCTGCACTGATCTGATACATGGTGGAGTGATGTTGGAGAAGACCGACGTAGGGATGTCATCGCTCATGGATACATGGATATTGCTCAGATCCCTTGAATGCAATGGAGAACGTAACCGGACTATCTACATAGCCAAATCCAGGGGCATGGGACATTCACACCAGATCAGGGAGTTCCTGTTGACAGATGACGGCGTAGAATTGGTAGATGTTTATGTTGGGACAAACGAGGTGCTGACAGGATCGGCGCGATTCGCAAGAGAGGCCCAGGAGAAAGCAGAGGCTCTGGAACGGATGCAAGAGTTGGAGCGCAAAAAGCATGAGCTGGAGCGAAGACGACAATTAATGAATGCGCAAATTGTCGCCTTGCAGTCGGAATTCGAGGCAGAAGAGAGAGAGGTCAAACGCTTCATAGAACAGTCTCTTTCCAAGGAAGATGTCCTGGAAAGGGTCCAGAAGGACATGGCCAGGATTCGGGAACAGAAAAACGATTCTTTGACCGGTAATTAACAGTGAACACAAAGGATGCTAGCGTTGGACACACAAAGCGACAATTACTGCAAGAATGAAGCAGGTGGAGGATTTTGGAATCTGCGTTTGTACGTAGCAGGACAAACCCCTAAATCGATTGCAGCATTTGACAATTTAAAGAAAATTTGTGAGACCCACCTTTCTGGAAGATACGATTTAGAGGTGATCGACCTTTTGGAAAAACCACAATTGGCCGCCGGCGATCAAATTATTGCTCTTCCTACTCTGGTGAGAAAACTGCCCGAACCAATGAGGAAGATCATAGGTGACCTTTCCAATACCGAGAGGGTGCTGGTGGGGTTGGATTTACGCCCAGCTTTGCCTGGCAGACGGGAAACTTAGTCATGAGTCAAGATGAAAGAATTTCAGCTATTGACAGCCTTGCGCAAGCATCAACTTCATCCAGAAATGACACGTATCTGCTTCGCCTGTATGTTAGTGGTCAAACCGCAAGGTCAGTTCGCGCGATCGAGAACCTTAAACAGTTGTGCGAAGACTATCTCACGGGACGATACGAGATTGAGATAATAGACGTTTACCAGCAACCGGAACGTCTCAAGGATGAGCAAATAATCGCAGTGCCAACTCTGATAAGAAAACTGCCACTTCCAGTGCGTAAGGTTATCGGAGACTTGTCCGACACAGGACGTGTTCTGGTCGGTCTGGCTCTAATGAACCACGAATGATATTGCAAGGCATTAATGATGAGCGACAACACCAGAACTGACCAAAACCTTGTTGCCGAATTGGAGGACTTGCGATCACGGCTGCACGAAGCCGAAGACACTTTGGAAGCAATTCGCAGTGGGGCTGCGGATGCTTTAATTGTATCTGGGACTGATGGCCCCAAGGTCTTTACTCTCTCAGGGGCTGATGAGGTCTACAGGACTTTTTTTCAGGAGATGGCCGACGGCGGCCTAACTGTCAATTCCCGGGGGACAATACTTTCTTCAAATCAGAGCCTTTCGGAGATTCTCGGCCTGACTACTGAAAAGTTGTTGGGGGACCGTTTTCAGAGTTTCATACTCCCTGAAGATGTCGAGATATTTGAAACTGCGCTGGAAAAGGTCTTTAGAGACCAGACCAAAGCACATATTGTTTTACGCACCCAGTCGGACAGGATCGTTCGCACAGGTGTTGTAGCCATAGAGCCTCAGCATCCAACCAATAGTGAGTTAGCGTGTATAGTAGTTACCGACATTACTGAGAGTACCCGTGTGGAGATGGAACGCCAGCTCTTACTCGCCCAGAAGTTCGAGAGCCTGTCGACCATGGCAGGCGGTATCGCACATGATTTTAACAACCAGTTGATGGCCGTGATTGGAAACCTGGAACTGGCGCTAGAAGAGATACCGAGGGATTCTGAGGCCGAAGCAAATGTAAAGAAGGCCATTCGAGCCTCCAGACTATCTGCTGGGCTATCAAGACAGATGTTGACTTATGCCGGCAGTAGTCTGTCCTGCCATGTGGTTCTGAATCTCAACGAACTGTTGAGTGACGACCGAATCAAGTTTCAAACAGGCGCTTCCCATTCATTGATTTTCAACCTGGCTGATGGACAGGCTCTCCCGAGCATAAAAGGAGACCCAGACCAAATACAACGTCTTGTTAGAAATATTCTGATCAACGCCTCAGAATCCATCGCCGAGGATGATGGCCATATTACAATCAGGACGGGTGTCGTTCACTGCGACAGTAAATATCTTGCTTTAAGCCCTCTGGACAAGAAACCAGAACCAGGTCTTTTTGTTTTTCTGGAGATTTCAGACACCGGTTGCGGAATGCACCCCGAGACCCTGCAGAGGATCTTCGATCCATTCTTCACGACAAAGTTCACTGGTCGTGGGCTTGGCATGGCTGAAGTTATGGGGATAGTGAAAGGACATGGTGGGGCCATTATTCTGGACAGCGAAGTAGGGAAAGGTAGCACGATACGAGTTCTGTTTCCTGTTTTCGAAAAAGTTCATTCCCCGGTAGTCAAAGCAGGCCGCATCCTCGAAACCGAGCCATTAGCCATGGTCAGTCCACCGAGGCGAAAAACTATTCTAGTGGTGGAAGATGAGGAAATGGTACGTGAGTTGGTTCACAGACGCTTGATAGCGCTAGGATATGACACGATTGAAGCTTCGGACGGTGAGGAGGGGGTCGCCATTTACCAGGACCGACATCACGAAATAGATTTGGTCCTGCTCGACTTTGTGATGCCTAGAATGAATGGAGTTGAGGCCTTCAGGGAACTCACAAAGATCAAGCCTGATGTGAAAGTGATCCTCAGCAGTGGTTACACTGAAGATGTTGTATTGGAAGAGTTTTCCGGGGTTCGCCCCGCCGGTATCTTGCATAAGCCATATGTGATTGAGGAACTCCACTCGCAACTCAAGCGAGTGTTGGGGACCGATGGAGCTAACTGATCAAAACTATTGCTCAAATGACCCGGCATGTGGCACAACATGAACTTGTCCCAAGAATTCTGACCCGCTGCCAAAACCCATCACCCTATTCATGAGACTGTTTGTCTCCCACAGCGATCAGCTAGTTAGCTCCCCACTTTTAAGTTGCATGTCCAGCGCCTTACGGACTGTTAACGCGATGTCCTTTTTGGAGATGGGCTTGCTGAGTATGCCACTAAAAACATTCCCCTCAGCCTCTTCGGTCGTAAACTTGTGCCCGAAGCCTGTACACAGGATGATGGGCACATCAGGATTCATGATTTTTATTTGCTCGGCTAGGACCAAGCCGGTGACTTTAGGCATCATCAGGTCGGTTAACACCAGGTCGAATCCCCCAGGATCAGTCCTGAATGCTTCCAGCGCTTTCAGGGGGTCCAAGAACGCCACCACCCGGTAACCAAGCCGTTCCAATATAGCTTGTCCCATCTCAAGGAGTATTTCTTCATCGTCGACAAACAATATTCGTTCTTTTCCTTTAGGGATTGGACATGAGTCAGAAGCGCCTTCGC
>CALDNG010000181.1 GCA_937915285.1 uncultured Desulfomonile sp.
CAAGTTTGAGGATGTGATAGGTCTCAGGGAAAGTCAGATCATCGGTAAAACCGATTACGAGATTTTTGACAGGGAGATAGCAAACCAGTTCATGATGAATGATCTGAAAGTCATTACCGAGAAAAGAGCATTCCAGTTTGAGGAGAGTGTTCCCTCTGAGGACGGCGCCCGCATCTACCTGGCTGCAAAATTCCCGTTGCACGGTGATGATGGCTCGGTTAGGAGCATTTGTGGAATCGCCACTGATATTACGGAAATCAAAAAAGCCCAACTTCAGTTGCAGCGTCTTTCTGCTCGAATAATTTCAAGCCAGGAAAAAGAGCGGACAGCTATAGCGCGAGAGCTTCACGATCAACTCGGCCAAGCGCTTACAGCCTTAAGATTCGATGTGGTTTGGATAATGGATCATCTGAAAGATGTTGATCCTGCAATAACCGGGCAGGCAACTGCAATGCGAACGATGATAGACAAGACCATAGATGACGTTCGTGGTATAGCGCTGCGCCTGAGACCCGGGGTGCTTGATGATCTTGGTCTTGTTGCCGCCCTCGAGTGGATGGTTGACGACTTCAGGAAACGGACTCATTTGAACATTAATTTCGAATACACCGATGTTCCTGATATTCCGAATTTAATTGCTACCGCTGCCTATAGAATAGCGCAGGAGGCTCTGACTAATGTCGCCCGTTATGCAAACGCCTCCAAGGTTGAAGTCTGGCTGGCTTCAAGAGATGACTTTTTAGTTCTAAAGGTAAGGGATGACGGTAAAGGTTTCAAAGTTTCCGACCTGTCCGACTCTGAAGGACTTGGAATAGCCGGTATGCGAGAACGCGCAGCTCTAGCCGGCGGTTACATAGACATTCAATCCGGATTGGGCAAAGGCGTTCTTGTGACATTCCGGGTTTCGTTGGGCAATCTTTGGGAGGGCGATGATGATTAGGGTTTTACTGGCTGATGATCACGAAATTGTAAGGGCTGGCCTGAAACGAATCGTTCAAGAAGCAGGAGATATGGAAGTAGTCGCAGAAGCGCCGGACGGGCGCCAGGCCCTTAAACTTATTGAAGAAACATCACCTGATGTGGCGGTAGTTGACATCTCCATGCCGGGCATGGATGGACTCGAGGTAATCGATCGATTACATGGCTGCCATCCAAAACTTCCCGTACTGGTGCTAACCATGCACGAGGAGGACCAGTATGTTGTTCGAACAATCAATCTTGGAGCCAAAGGTTATCTCACAAAGAGATCTGCGCCCGAACAACTGGTTAAGGCCATACGTCAGGTTCACAACGGTGGATTTTATCTGGCTGACCAGGCGGCAGAATCCCTGGCTGTGAGTCTTTCCAGAGGAAGCAGGGGTGAAACGAGCCTGGAAACCCTTACCACTCGTGAACTGCAAGTGTTGCGAGGACTGGCCCTCGGGATGACAAACAGAGAAATAGCGTCGTCTTATGGCATCAGTGTCAAGACTGTAGACACTCATAGATCGAGACTTCTTAAAAAACTAAATCTTCGTAATAACGCTGAGTTAGCTAGATTTGCCCTCCAGAACAGGCTCATCGAGACCTGAGATCCTTCCAAAGACTCAACAGTCAGAAATTTTCCTACAAGTAATTCAGAACTGTCCTGATTCACAATCATATCAGTAGGGTATATGTTTTTGCCTGAAAGGTGTCGTTGGGCTGGCTGATGTCATTACTGAGGTTTCTTAGGCCTGATCAACCTTTGATAGATTCTAACAGGGGCGCTCTTTTTTGAAAGGAGGTTTCCTCGCATGAAGGTAAAGGACCTGATGATCCCGGTGGCTGAATGTCCCAGGGTTTCAGTGGATCGCAGTATCTATGACGCAATTGTGATGCTGGAAGCAAACAGAGACAGATTCAAGCTGGCTGACTACCGTCCCAGAGTACTGTTGGTCGAGGATGAACGATTCAGGATTATCGGAAGCGTGAGACACTCCGATATGTTAAAGGCCTTGCTGGGTAGTTCCAAAATAATCGGTTCGGAAGACCTTTCGATGGATGATCAGATAAAAGTCTGCCGCGACGGGTTTGACCGGGCATACTTCAAGGCCAAAGAAATCAGGATGAAATCCATAGTTCGCATCCCATCCGAAATCGAGTTCATTGATCAGGATGCTTCCCTGGAAGAAGGCGCCTGCAGATTGTTGTCAGGCTCTTACCTGCACCTGTTTGCACAGTCCCAGGACACTGTGACTGGAATCATTCGACTTAGTGATTTATTCAGCAGCCTGTGCCATGACGTCAAGATGGCTGGACCAAGATAGGAGATAAGCCCCCCGCCAAATCCAATAATGGATTTGATGTAGATTCGAGTGGAAGAAACAGTAAGGAGACCAGGCAATGACGGATGATTTGGGATTTAAGCAGGCTAATACCTCAACATCAGGCGGAGGAGTGGCAGAAACGCTCTCAGCTCAGGAAGAGCGTTTTGAATTCTGGAGAAACTCGGTAGGTCTTTTCCTGGGCCCGGCTGTCGCAATTTTCCTGTATTTGACACCGATGCCGAGTTTAAGTCCCACGGCCCACACTCTGGCAGCCATCATAGGACTGGTAGGCGTATGGTGGATCACTGAGCCCATACCCATCCCCATGACTGCTATGCTTGGCGCCGTGCTATGCGTGACCTTCGGAATAGCTGATGTGAAGAAAGTTTTTGCTCCTTTCGCAGACCCCATCATCCAACTTTTCCTTGGAAGTTTCATGCTCGCCGAGGCCATGGCCGTCCACAAGCTCGACAAACGTTTTGCATACGCCATAATGTCAATGAAAGCCGTGGGAAACAGCACCGGCCGAATATTGCTGGCGTTCGGGATAATAACAGGATTCCTGTCCATGTGGATCAGCAACACGGCTGCGACCGCCATGATGTTCCCTATTGCCCTCGGAATTGTTTATGCCATGGCAGACATCATGGCGAGGCAGACTGGCAAGAGTGTTGACCCCATGAAGCTGCGCTTCGGGACCGGAATGATGCTCATGGCCGCATATGCGGCTAGCGCCGGAGGTATCGGCACTCCAGTTGGAACCCCTCCCAACCTTATAGGAATAGCCCTGATTGAAAAATTCTGCCAGGTAAGGATTCCTTTCTTTCAGTGGATGAGTTTTGCCGTCCCTCTGTTGATGATACAGTTCGTCCTGCTGTTCATACTCATGTACTATCTGCATAAACCCGAATTGACCAGGATAGAGGGGTGTAGGGAATACGTCGACCAGGAACGCCTTCGTTTGGGCGGATGGTCTACCGGACAGAAGAATGCCCTTTTTGCCTTCCTTGTTACCGTGACATTGTGGATCATTCCAGGAATACTGGCAATAGTATATGGGGCCACGTCGAATGAGGTAAAAACTTTCAGCAAGTATATACCTGAGGGTGTAGCCGCTTTGATCGGAGCCACTCTTCTGTTCCTGCTCCCGGTAAACTGGAAGGAGCGCGAGTTCACTCTTTCATGGAGTCAGGCCTCTAAAATAGACTGGGGAACACTGCTGCTTTTTGGAGGGGGCATAACTCTGGGAAACCTCATGTTTGAGACTAAACTTGCGGAAGCAGTCGGCAAGGGACTCCTAGGGCTCAGCGGCGCCAGTTCCATGTGGGGCATCACTTTCGGGGCGATCTTCATTTCAATTCTTGTGAGCGAGACATCATCCAACACTGCATCCGCCAACATGGTAGTACCTGTGATGATATCCCTGGCCATGGCAGCAGGAGTCAACCCGATTCCACCGGCTATTGGAGCTACCATTGGAGCAAGCTGGGGATTCATGCTGCCGGTTTCCACGCCCCCAAACGCCATTGTTTACGGGTCCGGCATGGTTCCTATAACCAAGATGGTAAGGGCTGGAATTTTCTTTGACATTTTGGGTGGGATAGGCCTTTGGGTCGGTTTGTGGATACTTTTGCCGCTGGTTGGTCTTGCCTGATCAGGCAACTTGTGAACCCCAATCAAATCCTGGACCATTATCACCTGGGGGCGTCATGCCCCCAATTCATTCACAGATCATCCCTATCAGTTTTCAGATTTCAGCTTCAAAACGGAGGGGAAACCGAATTGATTCCCGGTTTCCCCTTTCTGTTCAAGTTCAATCGGCTGTAGGTCTATTCGATTTCCTCAAGACTTTTTCCGCCCGTTTTCTTGCCCCATATCAATAGTGGGATCACAGGCAGGAAGAACAGGATGGCAACCGAGGTGAAGATTCCCACAAACCCGTAAGCCGCATGTATCATGGGTATTAGGGGCTGGGAGGCTGAAACGGAAAGTCTAGCCAATCCATTATGAAAACCGGTTGCGGTATTTCTCATTCTGGTGGGGTAGGATTCAGCCGTATAAGAAAAAAGTGTAAAATTGAGCGCCATGTTGAATACTGTGACCATAAAACCAGCTAGGGTGAGCAGCATCAGGGAACTCATTCCACCGAAAATGAATGATGAGACTGCGGCTAGCACGCCCAGAATCGCCAGAGGCATTTTACGTCCCCCCATGTCGGACACTATCGAATTGAGAAAACAACCCGCTGGCACACCAATACTGATTATGGTCATGGCTGTCAGACTGTCGGCTACTGAGAAACCGAGCATTTTTAATAATTGGGTAGTCCAGGTTGTCAACAAGAATCCGGCTGGCGTTATGCAAACAAACAACAGCATCAGGAGTAAGGTCCTACCGATGTATTTCCGGGTGAACATGCCGATTAGCACGTCAGAGACTGCTATTTTGGGTGGCACTAGTTTAGCCGCCTCGGACAGGTCGATGTCTTTCCCGGTCAAAAATGTTGTAATTTCTTCCGCTTCCTTGATCCTTCCATGAGCCACCAGCCACCTCGGAGACTCTTTGAGGTATTTCAATCCGAGGGCAAAAGTTACTAGACCCAAACCACCTGCGTAGAAAATGTATCTCCAGGCGTCTTCTGACATTGGGATGACCAACCGGCATATAAAGGCTACTACCGGGACAGCGCAAAAGCCTATTGCCGCCACCCTCCCCTGCCACATGCCCCGGCTCTCCGCAGGAGCCATTTCAGCTATATAGGCCTGGGAAGTGACCATCATGCAAAACACACCAAAACCGGTCAAGGCCCGAAATATTGTGAAAACGATAAAATTATCCGTATGCCCGGTGATGATGGAAGAGACTGAGAAAATGATGATGGACGCTAGGAATGTTTTTCTGCGGCCTATGAAGTCCGAAACAACTCCTCCCAAGAATCCACCGGAAGTCATACCAATAAAGTACCAGAAAAGGATGGTAGCGATGTCCGTTGGTTTGAGCCCCCAGGATTGCGCTAGAGCAGGGGCTATGAATCCAAAGTTCCAGTTGTCAAACTGTTCAAAAAAATAAGCGGCCATGATAAGAAAAAACAGCATCTTATGTATGCCGCGGACCGGCAGGCCATCAAAATAATTGTTTGAGAATCTTCCTTGCTTATCTGCCGGATTGACAGCTCCTCCAGGTGGGATGTCACTCTGTGAGTTAACCATACTCTCTCCAATCTCATTACTATTGACTAGACGCTTTGATAAAATGCCAACATCTCTTTGGGGTTCATCAATCCAGCCTTTGAACCAACCACTTTTCCTTGTTTGACTATCAGCACGGTTGGAGCGCGTTCGGCCTCAAAGGCCTTGGCAGACTCGACATTCTCTTCGATATCTATGGTCATCAGCGACACGCCAGGCTGAAGAGCGCTGAATTTCTCCAAGACCTTCAACATGTTTTTGCAATGCGGGCACAATTTCTTGATGAATATGCAGGCTCCCGCATCCGTAGCGGCTAGCCGCTCCTTATAAGTAGCGTCGGTTAAGCTTTCCATCTTGACAGTATCCTTTGAGGTAGTAGGGGCCTGGAGTCCCAAGAACAAGTCCCCAAGCCCTACAATTTGAAATTACATGGTTTTTAGTTCGCCAATGTAGAGTTTTAGCTGTTTGAGGAGATCACTAGCCACTTCTTCATTTTGAGCTATGATGTTGTTCAGCTGTTTGGGATCCTTACGACGATCATAAAGCTCATCCCCTTCAGGGACTTCCTGCTTGGCTCCTGCCGTGCAAGACCACATTGCTTCATTTTTCATGATCTCTTTGCCAGGAGTGTTCACGTTGGCGTAATCTCTCTGGCTAGCGTTCTTGAGCAACCAGTGAATGTAGCTGTAATCTTCGGTGATGATCGACCATGACATGCCGTAGTAACCTGCGATTGCAAAATCCCTAACCTTGTCGACTTCACCTTTCATCAGCGGAATGAGATTCTGGCCTTGCATGTCAATGCATCCATAAACGGGGAACCCGTGACCACCGTCGAGTGAATTATTTTCCTCGTAGAGATTGAGAGCACTCAGGATAGTTGGGGCTATGTCAACATTCTGGACAAATCCCTTGATGCGCTTGCCACCCTCAAGGCCGGGCACGTGAATCATCAGCGGAACATGAACCAATTCCTCGTACGGCCAGGGACGACACTTGCGCATTATTCCGTGACCATGTTCCCCCTTACCCATCGGCTGCCCATGGTCAGAGGTAATAATAATCATGGTCTCGTCCCAGAGTCCCTGATCTCTAATTGAATTCAGGAGCTTACCTATTTGCTTGTCCACCAGTTCCACATTCTCCGAGTAAAGAGCCCTGACATGTTCGCATTCCTCATCAGTGATTCGACCTTCAACAGGTGTCCAGGGAGCAAGTAATATAGGGTTACCTTTCCAGTCAGGGTTATATGGGCATGGCTCTTTGGTCCAAACTGATGGGGGATCCCAGGGCTCATGAGGATCGAAAGAATCGATCCACAGCATGAAAGGCCGTGTCTTGATGCGTATGTCACGAAGCCATCTATCTGCTTCGCCGGCTACAACGCTAATGTAATTGTCATCTTCAGACCTCCAGTGCTGTCGGATTTTGAGGAAACAGTCTATCTCTTTCAAAAGAGCCGCGCTGGCGTCGTCGATAAGTTCACCTTTCTCGTTGTAGACCATCGTTTGCGTGGTGTAATCAATGGCTTTCATTCCCGGGTCAAGCGCATCATCCTGGTTGATTGTATGATCCAGTTCATGGCCGGGACAGAACTTCACATAGTCAAAACCGCGGGAATAACCGTATTTGGGAAGACGCATGGGTGGAGTGTCATAGACCAGAGCCGTTTGCACCTTCCTACCCCAGAGAATGTCCGTTACCGTTGTGTCTTCGTGCGCCAGAGGCTGCCAGCCACCAAATGGCAGCGTGAATCTGCCGGTCATTAGGGCGCGTCGAACAGGCACTGTCGGCAGTCCTTCGCTATAGGCGTTCTCAAAGAGGAAGCCGTTTCGGGCAAAGCGATCAATATTAGGGGTCTTGATTGTGGTATTGCCGTAACATCCCAAATAATTGTACTGCAAGGTGTCCAGCATGATGAAAACCACGTTCTTTATGGCCGGTTGAGTCATTTCTTTCTCCTCATTTCCAATTAGGTCCACTTGCTTGACCATCAAGGGCTATCTCATTTAAAGGCTGTAGGGCCGGGTGAAACCAAGCGACAGGAGCCTCTTCAAAAACTCCATCGCTTATGTTTGCACTCTGATGTAAAGCAGGGAATCCAACAACTCGAAAATTTACGAGGTTTGACAGTTTCTTTTTCCAGGTAGGAAAAGACGAGTCCCGCAAATGCCGAAAACACGAATGAATCAAGGATTGATTGGACTACTTTGAGGAGGAGTTGCGATGGGGATCAAGATTGAAAGTGGAATTAGTGCTTCCCGTCAATTATATCTCTTAAAAGGGACAGTATCTGAGCCACGTCAAAAGGTTTGACAACAAAACCTTTGGCTCCTTCTTTAACGACATCCCTGATTTTTCCGTTTGCAGAGAAACCGCTGGAGATTATGACCTTTACTCCTGGGTCAAGTTTCAACAGCTCTTTAAGGCATTGACTTCCATCCATCTGAGGCATCACGAGGTCAAGTATTATTGCCGATATTTCCTCACGACGCTTTTCAAAAACTTCCAGCGCTTCATACCCATTTCTGGCAACAATTATCGAATAACCTGATTTTTCAAGCGCTCTCGACAAGTATTCTATTATCTGATCTTCGTCATCCACCACCATGACTGTTTCTGTACCGCCCGATGGAGTGATTTTTAAGTCAGCTCTTGGAAGTTCGGATTCACATTCCATGGCCGGAAAATATATCTTACAGGTAGTGCCTAGTCCCGGCTCGCTGTAATAACGTATAAACCCGCCATGCTGTTCAACTATTCCAAACACGACCGACAATCCTAGACCGGTTCCCTGTCCATGTTCCTTGGTTGTGTAAAAAGGTTCAAAGATGCGAGACATAGTCTGTTCATCCATTCCGGTTCCGGTATCCGTCAGCATCAGTAAAACGTAGGGACCCGGATTAACATAGAGGTGAGTCTTGGCGTACTCGGGACTCAGAAAGATGTTGGCAGTCTCTACAGTCAGCTTGCCACCTTCCGGCATGGCGTCACGCGCATTGACCACCACATTCATGATTACTTGATCAATCTGAGTAGGGTCGGCGTGTATTTTGGCCAGGTCATCCGAGAGAATCAATTCAATGCTTATTGTTTTAGATATAGTCCTGGTAAGCATTTTTTTCATTTCATTGATTCTCTTGTTTAGGTCTAGCGCTTCTGGCTTGCTCTCCTTCTTTTTGCTGAATGTTAGCAACCTATGCACAAGATCGGCGCCTCTTCTGGAGGCTTCGTAAATATTCAGAGCATCGTCCCTGAGTCCGGCCGGAAGACTCTTGTCATCGGCCAGCAATTGTGAATATCCCAGGCAGATCTGCAGGATATTATTGAAATCATGAGCTATTCCCCCAGCCAGGGTTCCTATGGCTTCCAGTTTTTGGGCTTGGAACAACTGCCTGGTCAATGACAGGTATTCGGTGACATCACGTTTGACCGCCACAAAGCTCACTATCTTTCCGGTGTTGTCTTTGACAGGGGAGATCGTTGCCTCTTCAAAATACAGTTTTCCGTCCTTGCGCCTGTTGGTAAGTCGGCCCGACCAGATTGCCCCGGATTTTATGGTGTCCCACAATTCCCTGTAAAACAAATAGTCATGCTCTCCGCTCTTAAAAACCCTGGGATTTTTTCCGATTAATTCCTCTGCCGAGAAACCTGAGATTCTCTCGAGAGAAGGATTTACATACTGGATCGTTCCTTCAGAATCAGTTATCAGGATAGCTTCTGCAGCCTGCGTTATTGCCGTAGCCAGACGTCTTTGAACATCTTCGGCTTTCTTGGCGGCCTGAATGTCTCGGACAGACGCTAACCGCGCAAGTCCTCCTTCATAAGGAATAATTTTTGCGCGAATCTGGACGGGTATATTGGCGCCATCTCGACTAACGATGGTGGCTTCATAAGCCTCCTCACTATTCGAACGAATCTGGGACATCACTGTCTCACGAAATTCCGGAGCCACAAGGTTGATCACTTCCGATCCCGCCAGTTCCGCCTGCGAGTAACCTATCATGCGACCAAATACATCATTGAAATCCAGAAATTTGCCGTCTCTGCTTATGACAACACCCTCAAATGCGCCATCTGCAAGTATCCTGAATCTCAGCTCACTATCAAGCAGGGCTTTTTCAACCTGCTTCCTCTCCGTTATGTCAAAAAATGTGGTCAGGATCTCATCTCCGATGATAACCCCCGATACAAGCACTATCCGTTTTGCGCCGTCCTTGCACGTTATGTGATATTCCATTGATGGAATGTCAACATTTTCCGTCAAGGCCTGGTTTATGGCGTCCTTCCAGGAGGAAACCACCCATTTGTGGTATTCCGGATCGGGATAAGCCACAGACCTCCAGCTCGCCAGTGTCGGTAGATCTTCCCGGCTGTACCCAAACGCCCTGATGAACCTCTCATTGATTTCGATAACAACCCCTTCTGTGCTGACGAGACTCATCGGAACCGGCGATGCCTCAAACAACTTTCGAAAACGGTCTTCGACTTCCAGTCGGGAAGCCATGGCTGATTCTCTAGCCTCTACAGCGGCCACTAACTTCTCCCGGACGTCTTCTATTTCTGTGATCAACGGATGAGGCTCATTGACAATTTCTGCCATGGAGAGGGCTTCTACCGAACGGGACAGACCCCTGCCTGCCAAACTACCTCCCATTACCC
>CALDNG010000182.1 GCA_937915285.1 uncultured Desulfomonile sp.
TTTGATGTTTTTCCTTGAAATTCCGGTCGGTTTGGCGATGGGTGTTGTTGGAGTGGGAGGTCTTTGGTACCTGGTGACGCCTGAGGCAGCGCTTAATCTTCTTGGAACAGAGATATGGACCACCTTTTCGCAGTATGGTCTGAGTGTGATCCCGCTTTTCGTTTGGATGGGACAAATATGTTTCTATTCGGGGGTAAATGAGAACCTCTACAACACGGCATATACGTGGATGGGCCGGACCCGTGGAGGTCTAGCCATGTCAACAGTAATGGCGTGCGCAGGTTTTGCGGCAATCTGTGGTTCAAACACAGCTACGGCGGCCACTATGACTGCAGTAGCTCTGCCTGAGATGGAGAAGCGGGATTATGATCCGCAATTGAGTTCAGCGTCCATTGCATGTGGGTCAACCCTTGGAGCCGTAATTCCCCCAAGTGTGGTCCTGCTGGTTTACGGGATATATACGGAGCAATCCATAAGCAAACTCTTTTGGGCTAGCGCAATCCCCGGTCTGGCTATCGCTGGCTTGTTCTGTCTTACCATTTACTTAATGTGTGTCATCAAACCAGATATAGGTCCCGCAGGCCCTGCTTCGACCCTGTTAGAGAAAATAAAATCCTTACCAGGCGCATTTGAAATGATTTTCCTGTTTGTAATGGTCATGGCCGGTTTGTTTTTTGGACTGTTCACACCTACCGAGGCCGGAGCCGCAGGGGCATTTTTTTCGCTCGTCATGGCGCTGATGAGGCGCAAGCTTAGCTGGGAAGGGTTTGTGCTTTCAATCATGGACTCTCTGAAAGTCGCATGCATGATCATAGTCATAATAACCGGGGCAATCATTTTCGGTCGATTCCTGACCCTCAGCGGCCTGCCCTCAGAGATTACGGAACTGGCTTCCGGGCTCCCTGTTGATCCTTGGGTGATCATGGCGATCATACTGTTGACCTATGGTGTAGCTGGCTGTGTGATGGACGCTTTGGGTTTCCTACTGGTTTCAATCCCGATCTTTTTCCCTTTGGTTGTTAAAATGGGTTATGACCCCATCTGGTTTGGGGTAACGCTGACTGCAGTAACGACCATGGGGGCTGTAACCCCTCCGGTGGGGATATCTGCATACGTGGTTTCTGGGATGAGTAAAACCATCCCGCTGGCGACCGTTTTCAGGGGTATATTCTGGTTTTTGCCCGCATACGTAGCAATTATCGCTCTGCTGCTTATTTTTCCCAAGATGGTTCTATGGCTGCCCGCATATGTGAATTAGATTTCTGTTTAGCGTGGAAGTAAAGGCTGAGGTGTTGAGGGTTGTTGGGGCGGTTCCTGATAAGCAGATTACGATAGTCCTTGTGTCATTTCTGCTTTTTGAGCCGTGGCATCGGTCCCATAATCCGAACACCAAAATGCATGAGCATGGTTAAATAAAATCCCAGCATCAAGACTACTGCTACGTGGATATTCACAAATTGCCTGAGCAACTCGAAACCCGAGAAAAGAAAAAATGCCAGGGTTAATGGTAGCAGGAAATCTCGGAAGTCGATTATTTTCAGATAAAACCTACAAAACGAGAAGGTAAGAGAGGTGGTAACGAGCTTGGTCAGTATAATGACCAGGCAGCCCCCTTTAAGGCCCAGCGAGCCGACGAGAAAATGGTTGAAGGCAAGATTGAAAACCGTGGCAACCGCCTGGATGGCCAGAAGGATCTTTGCTGAGCCAGCAACCATCATGACGTAGGAAAAGAGGTTATTTTCAAAAGACAGGATTATTGTCCAGACGAGATATTTCTGCATCCAGACGGCATCCCTGTATTCCTCAGGATAAATGATTCCGATTATTAAATCGCTTTCAGAGGACAGCAGGAACATGATCGGAAAAGCGAAGGCCATCAACCACTGAGCATTGCTCCTGACGAGGTTCTGGGCATCATTTCTATGTTTCCACCACATCCCGGCTAGCAGTGGGAAAATCACCCATCCCAAAAACTGCTCGGAGGCGAGCACCGAAATCGCGTCAATAATGTTCCATGTAGCGCTGTAAAAGGCTACTCCAGTTACTCCTGTGTGTTTCTCCAGGTAGAATATATTGGTTTTATTGTAGATTATCCCAAGGATCTCGATGAGAGCAAATACAATTGATGCCCCGAACATTTGTTTGATCAGGCGCCATTTAGGCATGACAAAAATGCTCGAAGAGTAGTCTTTCAAATATGCCGACAGGGCCAGAGCAATTCTGATCAGAGAGGAAATCAGTTTGAAAAGGCTTATTACAACGGGGCCTAATCCCAGCGCGACTGTTCCAAAGGCATAGACATATGAAATGATTGAAGCCGTTATCTTTATCTGGGCTTCCTGGGCCTGATGCCCACGAACTCTGAGGTCGGCAAAAAAAGTGTCAGCTACAGCTTCGGCCGCAAACCCTATGGACATGGCCATCAACACTGCTGACATTTCCCATGAAAGGCCCCTTTGCCAGGCTATTGCCAAAACTCCAAACATTGCGGGGATAAGTAGTCCAAGCTTTATCACGAAAACCCGATTTATGATTGATGGCGACTCCTCTTTCGAGGATGCGCCGAGTTCAGAAACCAGGGGATAATACAATCCGAACTGTATGACCGTGAAAACGATACTTCCGGCTGCCAGGGCATACATGATCTGGCCGTAATCAGAAGAATTTACCCATGCCAGGTATAGGAAAAAAAGGCCACCGACCGCGCCATCGACCCCTTGGGCTGACAGGAGACTGATAAACCGGCCCAGGATTCCTGATTGGGAGGAACGTCCGGGTTTTTGAAGGTCGGGTTCAGGCATTTTTTGAGACGGGCCTTTTGAACTGAGATTAGAACACAAGCTTTTTAATATACCATTTCAGCAATATCGAAGGAAGCAAAAAGGATCTGAGAGAATCAATGCAATCGGTTATGGGAAAGAGCCTTTTGAGAAATTTCCTGATTTGAGTTGATGAATTATCTGCCGGGTTTTTGTATACTGTATGGTCACACTCATGAAATTGGTGAGGCGCTGTTTTTGAAATTAAACGATCTGATAACAATGTGCTGGCGCTCGGTCCTTCGAAACAGGCGGCGTTACAAGGCTGTTATGGCTGGAATTGCAGTGGGCGCGGCGGGTTTTATAATTATTCAGACTATGGGTGACTCAGTAGAGAAGAAGATGGGTGAGCACCTGGAACTTCTCGGTGAGGCTACGGTAATGAAGGCCCAGTGGCGAAATGATGATAGCTATCATCCCGGCGAATATTACATGTCGGATGTAAAAAAGCTGAAGAATATACCTCATGTTATGGCAGTAGCCCCTGTGGTCACTCTTCCGTCCGTTGAGGCGGTCTTCAAATCGAATGAATGGACTCCGGGACTGATGGGAATAGACCACGAGTTCTGGGTTACACAAACCGCCAAACTTGAAAAAGGAAGGCTCATAGGCCCGACTGATGTTGTAGGCAGAAAGATGGTTTGTGTGGTTGGAGAGAATGTCCTCAAGCACCTCCTGAAGCTCCCCAATCCTGTAGGTGAAGTAATTGGTGTTGGGAGTCTGAAATTTGAGATCATAGGTGTTCTCGGTGGAATACAGAACAATGACCTCCAGAGAATGATCGTGTTGCCTATAACTACTGCGCAGAGTTTGTTTCCTGGGTTGTACTGGATTCGGGAGATTTACCTGAGGGTAGACGACTGGAATTACGTGGAACCGGTCAGGGAAGAGGCTTTAAGGGTTTTAAGGGAATCACATCCTGGATATGAGAGTGGACTTGAACTGATCTATTATCCACGTAGGCTTGAAAAGGTTAAGTCAACTGTTTTGCTAGTAAAGATGTTTATTTACGCTGCACTGGGCGTGACGGTAGTCTTGGGAGGCCTTGGAATTACTTCGGTCATGCTGGCCGCTATTCAGGACAGAACTCGAGAAATAGGACTCCGAAAAGCGTTGGGCGCTAAAGAGGAGATAATTCTGCTGCAGTTTCTGATTGAGGCGGTTCTGATCAGCCTCATAGCTGGGGTTATTGGTGTAGCTTTGGGGATTTTCTTTGTAAATTTTCTCAAGGGTCCCTTGGGGGTAGAGATTTCGAGGGCAATGTTGACACTAAGCATATTTCTGGGCCTATTTTTTACTTTATTACTGGGAATCGTGTCTGGAATATATCCATCGCTTAAAGCGAGCAGGATGGATTCTGTTACAGCCATGAGATTCGAATAATTATGGAACCCTCCACCAGTTTCTTTAAAAAATATTATGTCAAGTTCCGTGAAACCTTCGTTGACCCACTAGTCTATTCGAAGAACAGTCCTCATTTCGATGCCCTTGGGGTTTCTCTCGGGCTTGTTATAGGGTTTCTCATCCCTGTAGGTGGTCAACTGGCGTGCCTTGGATTGCTTAGAATAGTTCTAAGGTTCAACATTATCGTTGCAGGCGCCTTTACTCTGGTCAGCAATCCGTTGAACATGATCCCGCTGTATTATGGATACTATCTTCTTGGCTCGCTTGTGATCGGAAAACCTGAACAAACTATAGAGTTCGATTCATTTGAACTCATAATGAGCCCGATCATGAATGCAGACTATTTCTGGGAGTCATTGGACGGATTTTTGGGGCTGAGCCAGGCCTTTCTCATAAGGTGGCTAATAGCTGCGATCATTTTGGCGGTAGTTTTCGGAATACTGGGTTATGTCATAACGCACAGAATTCAAAAGCAGCGCATAATGGCGACTGCCAGGAGCATGGATACTGAATACCATGCATTGACCAGGAAGCTTCAGGAACATCAGGAAGACAAATAAAGTTTGGCGGCTGCGATCAGGCCGGGAACGTGAACAGGGTTGAAAGTTTCAAACAAATCAGATTGTTATTTCAAACTAGCGCTTGACCCGGGTGTTGCCAAATGCCTCTAATTGTTCGAGCGCTCCGACTGATTCTAGCCATATCGCTAACATATCCAAGGTTGGTGATCGCTACCTTCGTAATATTGTCTATTTTTGGCTATTCGTGCGCCCCGAAGATAGTTATTAGCTCGAACTTGATAGCTGGGGTGGGTGACACGAATTCCATCATCAGCATCAACAAGGAGAATGGGGAGATATTTGGGGAGCAGGACTCTTTGATAGTGGTGCTGGAGTTTCCAGAACCGCCAGGGTCAAACCGACTTGAATTTGTCAAACAACTCGGTGATGCAATTTCTAACGTCGAGGGTGTTCGTCGTGTCCGCTACAGATGGCTCGACCCGGAAGATTACGAGCATGTGTCAATGCTTTTTGGTCATTTCCTGCTTGGTATGAATGAACGTGAGCGCCAGCAAATCCAGACTATATTAAGTCCGTCAGGAATAGAGGAGTCGGTTCGAAGAACGCGGAATCGACTTTTCTTGGTTGAAAATCCCTACCTTCAGACGAGAATTCTGCAAGATCCACTTGAATTAGGGCAGTTTGTATCCTCCTCCATGGAGAGACGCGTCGGCGCAGTCAGTCTTGGAGACACATACCTCTTGATCGGGAGTCCGGACAGTACCGTGTACCTGATTCAGGTAACTCCTGACTTTCCAAGCGCGGACATAGTTAAGGGCAAGGCCTTGATGGGCAAGGTCCGGGAAGTGATTCCTAATCAGATCGCCATGCTTTCGGAAACGATTCCTGTCCCTGGTCTCAAATCAGGTGATTTGAAATGGCACATCACCGGAAAAACCGCCTTCCATAATGAGTCTGATCGAATTTTTGATGAGGAAACATTCAGAATCCTGACTTTTTCGTTCGGCATGGTTCTGGCTCTAATGGTCGTAGTTTACCGTAGCGGATTCTCGGGACTGGTGCTAATGGCGCCGATTGCGGCGGGCGTCGGGCCTAATTACGGGGTAATATATTTAAGCTATACAGGGGTTAATCCTGTGGTTATGGGAGCCACGGGCGTTCTGTTCGGCCTGGGGGCAGACTATGGGGTTCATCTGTGGAACCGTTTCCGCGAGGAGTTGGACGCTGGACGCAGTCCGGAAGACTGTATGAGGACCGTCTATGAGCAGACAGGTCCACCGGTAGCCCTAGGCGCAATGACCAGTATTCTGGCTTTTTTGTGTCTTTGCCTGTCTGAGCAGCCGGCCATGGCCCAGTTCGGATACGTGGGGGCCATAGGACTGGCCCTGACTTTTCTGTCTACCGCATTCCTTATTCCTGCCATAATGCTGGGAATAAAACGACTCCAGGCTGACCGTTTCCCCAGAATGAGGGTTTCTTTTGGGATGTTCGCCCGTTTTTACCAAAAGGGCCCGGTAACGATAGTAATAATCTCTGCAGCGGTGATTTGTGTGAGTTTCATTTTCGCGTCCAGGGTATCCCATGAAAAGGATTTGCAGAAGGTTTTTCTGGCTCGGAACATGGACTCGATGTCCGTATCCAACATGATTTCGAAAAAGTTTCGTTCCAATTTTTCGCAACCGACATTGTTATCGTTCGACACCGATGATTTCGATGCTGGCCTGCTAATTCAAAGGAAAATCGATTCCATGCTGGAAGAATTGATGGTTCAATATAAGGAGGTAGCGTCCTTCGACTCGATTTCCTATTTGGTAGCCCCCGAATCAGTTAGAGGCCTGAACCAGCAAGAGTTGGCTGAGACGGTCAGTAAATGGCCTGAATTGGAAAATGCTTTCACGAAGGCGGTCAACAGGAGCGGCTTGTCTGAAGACGCTGTCCGCATCATGAGGCAATCGTTTGACGGAACCGGTCAACTTTTGAGGAAACTGTCTGAGAACCCCGACCAGGTAATTACTGAAGACGCCAGCGAGGAGCGATCATGGTATAGCGCAAAGATTAGGGGTAAGTATCGATTCCTGACTCAAATACGCTATTCGGAGAAAGTCACCAATCCCAAGATGCTAAAGGAAGCGGACCAAAAAATGATGGAGGCTTTGAGTTCCCTTCCTGTGGAAATAACCTTGACCGGACCACGTCAGGTGATGGAGGAAATTTTGTCCGGTCTGGTGTCCGAACTGGTTAGATTGGCGCTTTACGTTCTGGCCGCAGTCATTATCTTCTTTTTCACACTTTTTCACAGCCCATTGGGTGTCGCTCTAAGCCTGATACCCATGGCAGGCGCTTTTTGCATGACTCTGGGTGTGATGGGCCTCATCGGATATGGTCTGCCGTTTTCAATAGTTGGTGTGGCTCCGCTCATTTTTGGTCTGGGAATGGACAATGGAGTGCATCTTGTCATGGGAAGTCTGGGTGAGGAAGGATCAAGTGTTGAGGAGACAATGTCGCGGGTTACAGGCCCTATAATCTTCACTTCTCTAACCAACGTGATGGGATTTGTTTCAATGATCACATCCAAGCATTACTCAATGGAGTTCCTCGGTTGGGCGATGGTTATAGGAATGGTCTCGTCTGTGGCGATAACCCTGTTGACCCTTCCAGCCATTTTAACGATGCTAGAGAGACGCAAAGGATCTGTAGCCTGATGATGATTGACATTCCCTGTCAAGATAGTTACTTTAAAAATGCAAACTTTTTGTGTATGTTAAATGCCTTTAGCTCAGGTTCTAAGGGGGCCATGACATGAGAATAATAAACATGGATCACGTGGCTGCTTCTCCGTTGTTGCCGGAAGTGGTTGACTCCATGATCCCGTTCCTGAAGGAAAAATACGGTAACCCATCGAGCATGCATAGCCTTGGTGAGGAAGTTACTGAAGCCATAGATGAATCTCGTGAAGAAGTGGCGAAACTTATCAACGCCAAGCCTACAGACATAATTTTTACGTCCGGTGGCACCGAGTCAAACAACTGGGCCCTCAAGGGAGTCATGCAAGCCAACAGGTCCAGAGGTAATCACCTCATTACTTCATCGATTGAACATTTCTCCATAATGCATGCCATAAAAGCGCTTGAGAAAAGTGGTATCGAAGTAACCAGATTACCCGTAGACCAATATGGTTTTGTAGATCCTGATGATGTGAAAAAGGCAATTACGCCACAAACAACTCTTATCTCTGTCATGCACGCAAATAACGAGATAGGAACTATAGAACCTATAGCTGAAATAGGTAAGATTGCCCGCGAACGTGGCATTCCGTTCCACACGGATGCAGTCGCCACGGTTGGAGTGATCCCGGTAGATGTTCAGGCCATGAATGTTGATCTCCTGTCTCTCGCATCTAACCCGATGTATGGTCCTCATGGAGTTGGAGCCCTTTATGTCAAAAAGGGAGTAAAAATAGCTCCCCTCCTGGATGGTGGCATCCAGGAAAGCGGTATGAGGGCGGGAACGGAGAACGTGTTGGGTATTGTAGGCATGGGCAAGGCGGCGGAGATAGCTTTAGGCCAGATGGACAACAGGATAGCCCATCTGATTCCTTTACGCGACAGGCTTATCAACGAAATTCCCAAAGCAATTGAAGAGGTTGATCTTGTGGGACATCCCACGGACAGGTTACCTGGTAACGCAAGCTTAACCGTGAAATATGTCGAAGGTGAATCAATGCTTCTGTTTCTTGACATGGAAGGTGTCAAGATAGCCAGTGGATCGGCTTGCATATCCCGTTCACTCAAAGTTTCACACGTAATGCTTTCAATGGGAATTGACGCCGGAACGGCTCAGGGATCGTTGCTTTTCACTTTGGGCGCTGACAACTCTTCAGAAGATGTGGACGATGTGCTGAGGGTGTTGCCACCGATCGTCCAGCGCCTCAGGGAAATGTCACCGCTTTATAAGAAGACGTCAAAAACCAAACCGGTTTGATAGCATCTATACTGAAAGAATGACGAGAGAGTCGGTCAAAAAAATATAAAACACAGAATCGGATGTGCTTAAACCGGCCAGGCCTGAAAAGACATCCGGCGGAGAACAAAGATGTATAATGAAACGGTAATGGAACATTTCAAAAATCCCCGAAACGTAGGTGAGATTGCAGATGCTGATGGTGTAGGGAGTGTCGGCAATCCGGCATGTGGGGATATCATGGAGTTCTACATCAAGGTGAAAGATGACGTTCTCGAGGACGTCAAGTTCAAGACATTCGGATGTGGAGCGGCAATAGCCGTATCCAGCATGGTCAGCGAGATGGCCAAAGGTAAGACCCTGGATGAGGCGCTTAAAATATCAAACAAATCTGTGATAGAGGCATTGGAGGGCTTGCCCAAGAAGAAACACCACTGTTCCAATCTTGGCGCAGATGCATTGCACAGGGCAATAGAGGACTACTTTGCCAAGCAGAAAGGGTCTGACTCTGAAAAACAAGTGGATGGCCCTGAGATTTGTTCATGCCCGGTATGTGATGTAAACGATCCTGCCGAGGCCCCATTCTGCGCATCGGTTTGTGAAAGAACTTCGAAATAGCATGCCAGAATTCGCAAGACTTATTAAGGGAAGCGTTTGAGTCGCTTCCCTTTGTTGTCTCAATCAAGCTATTCAATTAAAAAATCTGCCCTAATCTTTAGTAGTCCACCCGGGCTAAAGACAAACCGCATGCCGACGCCTTTCCGATGGCAAGTGACCTGTCACGCGAATCCAGAACAAGCTTAACATGGTCTGAGCTGATCTCTCGCTTTCCTACGCGTATTAGTGAAGCAACCAGGGTTCTAACCATATATCTTAGGAATCCGGATCCACGAATGGTGAAAATCAGGGTTTGATGGCTCTGATCCACTTTCCATTTAGCTGAAAAAATTTGACGAACCGTAGACGGTGTGCCATCTGTAGGCGCTCCAAAAGCGGCAAAATCGTGAGTTCCGATCAGCCAGTCTGAAGCCAGGTTCATTTGCTCCAAATCCAGGGATTGGGGAACATGGCATGAGTAAAACCGGTGAAAAGGTGATTTTATTTTTTCGTTGAACACTGAGTAAATGTAGGTCTTTGAAACAGCGCCATGCCTTGCATGAAAATCAGGGGTCGTTTTTTGAAGATCAATGACGGATATGTCCTGGGGTAACAGAGAATTGAGCGCTTTTTGCAGTTTTTCCAGATCATGGCGCCAATTTACTGAGAAATGGGCCACCTGTCCGGAGGCATGCACACCCGAGTCAGTTCTGCCAGCCCCGTGAATTCTTGTCTGTGCCTGAAGGATTCGCCCCAGGACCTTTTCAATTTCACCCTGGATCGTCGGAACATCGGGCTGGAACTGCCACCCACAATAAGAAGTTCCGTCGTACTGTATTACGGCTTTGAGTTTGTCCATGAGGGAATTAGCCGATCCCTGGGGAATGGGCCGCCTGCGGATCCAGGGTCATGAGCCTAAGCCCCCGGAATAGAGTTAATCTGACTGGGCTGATCTAGATTCTTCAATCATTCTAACAAAGTATCTGTGCAGTCGATCGTCATCAGTCAGTTCGGGATGGAATGACATGGCAAGCAGATTTCCCTGCCTTACTGCGACTATCCTTCCATCCTCAAGCCTGCACACTACTCTTACCCCATCGCCAACGCGAGTGACCACAGGGGCCCTGATAAAGATCCCAGGGAATGGTGGACCTTCAAGGCCGCTTATGACGAGATCCGTTTCAAAACTCTCCAGTTGTCTTCCAAAAGCGTTACGCTCAACATCCATATCAATCAGGTTGAGGAGAGGCTGGTCAAAACCGACATCTTTTGCCATCAAGACCAAGCCCCCACAAGTTCCCCAGAAAGGTATTTTTCGGGATAGTTCTCGCAGTTCCTCAATGAACCCCCACTGGCGCGCCAGTTTGCCCACCGTGGTGCTTTCACCACCAGGGATTATGAGGCCATCTATTCCCTCAAGGTCCTCTGGAAGACGAACCTCTATAGTCTCGATTCCCAGCCTTTTCATGGCCGAGCAATGCTCTTC
>CALDNG010000183.1 GCA_937915285.1 uncultured Desulfomonile sp.
CATCGGCCCTGAGTCGTTACCTATATAAAAAGAACATTTTTCCATTGCCGCTACACTGCCTCGAACATCCAGGCTACCTGCAGCCACCCATCCACGCCTCCACTTTTCTATTAAATACTGACCCAGCGATTGGTCCTCTGGTCCACCAAAGACAATTGGCCAGACGTCATGTTTTTCTATAAGGAGGTTTGTCACTTCCTCGTATCGATCAATCGGCCACCTTTTTGCCGGCATTTTTGAACCTGGACATATTGCCACTAATGGTCTTGAACCTGATTTAGGTAAGGTCTGAATCCATTTTTCTAGAGAGTTTCTCTCTCTGTCATTTATTGAAAGACTGAAATCAATCTCCGCTCCAGACGGCACTTCCAAGCCCGCGGCCTTGAGCCTGCTCAGCAGATCATCTGTCTGATGTGGCAACGTTGGAAGACTCCCTCTGATTTTCCTGCTTGGCAATGTGGTAACTAGAGAATCACCTATGACTCTTTTAATTCCGGCCATTCTGAAGAAAACTAGGTCACGCTTGATGCTTGATTCCTTTCTCTCAAGCGAAATCAAATAAAACAATGTGTCAAAATTCTTGGATCGAAGCGTTTTGATGAGGTTTGTCTTGCTACCCATGTCGCGCAATGCGGTAAAAAGTCCGCGCGTCTTCGGGGAAACCGGATAGTAAATGAATTCATCTATCAACCCGGCGCCTTCGAGCACACTTTGCGCTGAGACAGTGAGAGGATTGCCATGGCGCTCCGTCAACATTGTTATGGGAACAGGCCCCATGTGCTTTCTAACAGCTTTTAGTGCTGGGATGGCTGCTAGGGTGTCACCTAAAGCTCCTGTGTGGAAAATAAGAGATTTCAATTACGTCCTTGCCGACCTATGTCTAAATCAAATCCCCTAGTCATGACTTGAACCTTTTCATGCCCACCTTAAAAATTCACGTGCAACTCGAATCCGCGACCCTGGTCACCCTTATTAATATAGAATTAATGAATTTAATGAGAAAATGGGTAAAGACACAAATGAAGATAGGACCAAAATAATCTATCACAAACCAGCCATCTGGTCGGAATCCCATTCGCATTCCCCAAAATATGACCGGTAAGAAAATAAGACTCGCACAAGACATCTTGGCTGTTGAGTATGCTGAGAATATCGCAAATAGAACTCCCACAAACAGACATGAGGCTATCACTAGAGGATAGCCTCCATTCCAATAGGCTTCAGCATAGAAACCGGCGCCGTATGAACTATTCCTTTTACCAGTGAATAACTCACTATAATCAACTCCAACATCGACTATGGAAGGCTTTCCAGGCCAGAAAAATCGAGGTATCGGACTGTAGGCGCACAGCAAAAAGCTTTTCCCGGGTATTCCTCTATCATACTGGTCCATTGAAAATGATTGAGCATTAGCATAGTTTAGGCGAACCCAAAGTCCTGAAGGTAGGAACAACATTTTGAAAGGTTTGGGTTGTTGAGAAAAGATGTAATCCTTCATTATTTCTGCTCGCTGGCTCATGGTTGCCGTATAATGGTTGCCCGAGATCTGAACTATCTTGCCTCGAGCATATGTAACAACAGGCATGATGAACAGGAATGCAACAATTACTAAAAGTCCACCCACTACCAGAATCCTTATTCTCGGATCATAGTAAAATTTTCCCAAAACCACCATTATCAGTGTTATCAGGAGTGACGCCTTTGAGAACTCCAGGACAGTAAAAAAAATCTCAGAGATGACCACCAAAATGAGAACTATTAACCAACCCTTAGCTCGCCAACTCACCAATCCCATTAACGGTATAATGGATAAGAAAGTCAGATTTTGGAACTGTCCAATAGAATACGGGAGTATTTCCCTGCTCATTCCAAAAATATGTGGCATGTAAAGCAAATATTTTACAGGGAGGCCTATCATCAGGAATACAGCCACAACCAGTTTCTTTGATAGAATCTTTTTTTCCATGAAAATCTGATTTCCTCGCGAGCCAGAGAGCCTGGCGCTAACCAAAAATCCCAAAAGAACGCACACAATTCCAATTGCATTTAATGTGTTGGTTCTTAATAGCTGCCTTTCAGATACATGGAAAAGTTTGTGGCATGCATTCACAGTCTCCTGGACACCGAAATGGTAGACCAAAGGTCCAAAACCAAAATAAACGGCGTTTGCAACTAGAAACCAGGGTAGCGGAGTCCATATTGACAAAGGCTCCAGCTTGACCATCCAAACGCATGACGCCATCAGGATTAACATCATGACCGCAGGGGCGAATTTGTTCAGCCATGAACATGTGGACTCACCAGCCAGACCGGATGCAGCATAGATCGCTATTATGAGGCCTATTGATAAAGACAACAGGGATACCACCGTCAGACTGGTCATCCCATTGCTTCCTGATTTTGATTTGTCT
>CALDNG010000184.1 GCA_937915285.1 uncultured Desulfomonile sp.
GGTTGGGAGATATTATTTCTATTTTGATGAAGCATGTCTGCATTATAAGGGTTCATTATGAAAGCTGATTCTCCTGCAGCCAGAATATCTATTATCATACCCTGTTACAACGAAGTCAGCACCATAGAAAAGTTGGTAGATCGGGTAATTAAGGCTCCCGTAGTCCACAAGGAAATCATACTCGTTGATGATTGTTCAACCGATGGGACCAGTCAGTTGATCAGGGACAAGCTGGAATCCCTGGTAGAAAGGGTAGTCTATCACCAGTCAAATCAGGGTAAGGGAGCGGCCTTGAGGTCTGGCATTCGTCTCTCAACCGGTGACATAGTAATCATTCAGGATGCTGATCTTGAGTACGATCCGAAAGAATATCCCAGACTCCTGGCGCCCATCCTCGATGATAAGGCCGACGTGGTTTACGGATCCAGATTTAGTGGAGGTGATCCACACAGGGTTCTTTATTTCTGGCATTACATCGGGAACAAATTTCTGACGCTTCTCTCCAATATGTTCACCAACCTCAACCTGACCGATATGGAAACCTGCTACAAGGCATTCCGTGGAGAAATCATACGAAATATAAGTATCGAAGAAAACAGGTTTGGATTCGAGCCGGAAATAACCGCAAAAATAGCCAGACTAAATTGCAGGATTTACGAAGTGGGCATATCCTACACTGGCAGGACCTACGAGCAGGGCAAAAAAATTAATTATGTGGACGGCCTGCGAGCCATCTGGTGTATTTTTAAATTTTTTGTCAAGAAATGATCTATTCTGACACTCTGTCCCACCATTGATGAAATTTCTGTCCAACCCCCTTCGGACAAACTCCATCCGGAGAGGCTTCCCCAGTTCGACCCAAAAGCCAAGACGATATGCTATTGTGGTTTTCTATTTGACAGATAGATAAAATCTATGTATCTTTCACGCTGTAGTGTAGAAAACTTATTCCGTGTCTATCCTACGTTTATCAGGCCTCAAAGAGTCGGGCGCCAGTGGTTTGATTAACAGGGAACGAAAAGCCTTCAGGAGAGTTTGATCTTTCATTGAGTAAGGAGGGGAATTTGGAAATCCGTAAAAATTTCTTCGCTGGAACAGGCGGGATCATAGCGGTAGGAGGCATCATCGGAATTTTGGCCGCCTTACTGCAAAAACTTGGTAATCCAGGCAACATGGGAATATGCGTTGCGTGTTTCGACCGTGATATTGCGGGGGCATTGGGATTACACCGTGCCGATGTTGTCCAGTATTTGCGGCCCGAAATCATTGGTTTTGTCTTGGGGTCATTTGTTGCCGCCCTGGCCTTCAAAGAATTCAAGCCACGTTCCGGATCGGCTCCGTTGGCCCGTTTTTTACTTGGAATGTGCGCCATGATAGGGGCCCTGGTATTTCTTGGATGCCCGTGGAGGGTTGTATTGAGACTGGCAGGGGGAGATGGCAATGCGCTTTTCGGTTTGCTGGGTTTGATATCTGGTGTGGGATTAGGGGTATTGTTTTTCAGACAGGGTTATAGCCTGGGGAGGAGCTCTAAACATAGCTTCGGTTTAGGTCTGTTGATGCCTTTGACAATCTTGGGACTTCTGGCCCTAAGGCTTATATTTGATCAGGTTCCGGGAGAACCTAAAAGCGGCGTTCTTTTTTACAGTGTCAAGGGCCCGGGATCTCAGCATGCTGCATTGGCAATATCTCTGGGCATAGGCCTTGTAGTAGGAGTTATTGCTCAAAGGAGCAGATTTTGCACCATGGGCGCCATTCGTGATCTGATTCTGTTCAAACAAACTCATCTCATGCTGGGTTTTTTGTCCCTGCTGGTTTTTGCATTTATTACCAACCTTATATTTGGACAGTTTCATCCCGGTTTTGCTGGGCAGCCGGTTGCCCATACCCAGAGTTTCTGGAATTTTTCCGGCATGCTGGTAGCCGGACTGGCTTTTGCCTTGGCCGGTGGATGCCCCGGACGCCAGTTGTTCATGTCTGGAGAGGGTGATGGAGATGCTGCTGTTTTCGTGCTCGGAATGATAGTCGGCGCAGCTTTCGCCCACAATTGGGGGCTTGCCAGTTCACCTGCAGGAATTGGACCTCACGGAATGGCCGCTGTGATCGTCTGCCTTGTAACCTGCCTCTTCATTGGAATAACCAACACAAGAAAAATGGCCTGACAAGGAGGAATCACATGTCTGAAACTGTTGATGCCCGAGGTCTTTCATGTCCTCAGCCTGTACTTCTAACCTTGAACAAGCTTTCAGGTATGACAGGCGGTGAATGTATTGTGATCGTTGATAATGAGGTGAGCCTTGAGAATGTTAGCAGGGCGGCATCCAACAAGGGTTGGTCGGTGAACGATGTTTCTCAGGACGCTGAAGAATATCGAATACTGTTGAAGAAATGATGTCTCTCCTCAGAAAATTCTATCATGGACTAAGAGGAATTGCTGATCCTTCTGGGAATGTCACCAAGTCTGGAGTCTGCGACAGAGGGATCATTCTTTTTGACCACACATCCGATGTCATCAAGGCTGAAGAAATCCTAAAGGCAGCGGGTGTGGATGTTTGTGTCAAAGGACCGCCCCCTGAAGTGCGCACCGGTTGTGACATGGCCGTAGAATTTCCGCTGGTTTGCGAACTTCAGGTGAATCAACTTCTTGAACAAAATCGGATCAAGCCGATAAGAATTCTGCCACTTCAGGATCTGCTGTTGCAACCCGTGAGTCTTTTCAACACAAAAGACTATGGGGACTATTTGATGGTCCGAGCCGCCAACATGAAAATAACCGTAGACAAGAGTGACTTACGAATAGTCAACATTTCTGGAGGCGGATGTCCCGATGTGCCCTATCTGGCAGATCGTCTTGTGGGCAGGACCTTGTTTGAAGCGCCTGAACCCCGATCCATGGGCAAGACATTGTGCGGTTATGCGCTTCAACTTGCTTATGAGGAGCTTAAAAAGCAATGTCATGGATGATCTTGGGCACCGCTCCTTATGAGGACTTCCCGCTCGTTGAGAGCGCTTGCAGGCTACAGAACGGGGCTCTAATAATAGACGGACACAAAATTGGTGTGGCCAGGGGTACCCCGGCTCTCCTTGCCACCGCATGCCTTGCGGCTGAAGTGATGGGCATTGAAGGGCCACAAACCCTATTAGTTGGGGATATTGGGGATGGTAAAGGCAGCGCCAAACTTTATTCGAGGCTTCTGGACAAGATTGCGGATGATTTACCGGAGGTTCTGGTATTTCACTATCTCCAGCCCGACCTCAATTACAGCCTCAAAATAAGTATGGGACTTGAAGAATTACCCAGAAAACCGCTCCTGGTCGCAGACGCTGGATACATGTATGTAGCCAAAATGAGTGGTTTGGCAAATGTTTATGACCTGTTTACGCCTGATATCGGGGAACTGGCTTTCCTTGCTGACGAAAAAGCGCCTCATCCTTTTTACACGAGAGGGTTCCTGCTCCAGGATGAGGCTGAAGCGCCTGAACTTGTAAAAAAAGCCTATAAGCATCAAAATGCTGCCCGTTATCTGCTTGTAAAAGGACGCAAAGACCTGGTAGCTGATGAAACAGGCATCATAGATGAAATTTCCGAGCCCTGCGTCGAGAACATGGAACCTGTTGGCGGGACTGGAGACAGTTTGACCGGTCTGGTGAGCAGTCTTATAGCCAGCGGGTTCACGATAGATAAAGCAGCATCAGTAGCGGCAAGAGCGAACAGGTACATGGGATTTCTGGCTAATCCGACTCCTGCCTTTTCAATAGCTGAATGCCTGAAATTTCTGCCTGAAGCGCTGGAGAGAGTTGTTGACAACAAATGACGATGTCCCGGAGAACTAGCCATTCTTGAAACGCTGATCGCTCTCGAGCAACAACTCTATGTCCTTGACTATCCTGTCAACCCAGTGAGGTTGAAAGGTTTCTGTAAGATAGCTCATGTTGTAATGCCTGAGCCCCCACTTCCAAACCATGCAGTCGGCCACCAGTTCCACATGTTCCTTGAACCTGGCCCTGTCACCTCGAAGCTCCGGCCACTCTTCTTCAGGAGATAGCCCCGCCACTACATGCCCCAGCTCTCTCAATATAGCCCCAAGAAACCTGTTTTCAGTCCAGTCAACGCATTCTCTGCAAATTGAGATAGTGTATTCTCTGGATTCTTTTGATCCCGAGGATCTTGTCTTCATTCCAAACGGGATTTTTGGATCGCGTATGATTTCAATCGACAAGGTCCGTGCGCCGGATAGAAACATATCCTGTTCCTGGACAGGCAACAAATTCATGGCCTTGACTAAAAGAGCTTGCATCCTTTGGGTGTGTTCCCGATTTTTTAACGATTGATCGGTTGCAACTGTCGAATGAACATATTTCATCATTCTTTCAGAACGTTCGGACATTTGTGAATCTTTCTTTTTGCTCTAAACTACCAAAGACTGGAAAAGGGGTTTTCCTTAACCGGAGCTTTTTGCTCTGCTACTTTTTGATTGGTAATCCCCCATTTGGACATGAGTTCCTGTACCTCTTTATTTGATGGATCCAGGGAAGCCGCTTTATGGAGTGCGCTAACCGCTTCCTGATTCTGGTTTAATTCGCGCATCACTTCAGCATGGTTACGATAAATCTCGGGAGCCAGCGGACCAGCCACTGAAATCGCCTTTTCGGAATTCCTCCTGGCAAGCTGAGGATTCCTGAATTTTTCGTCTTTGGCTGAAGCATAGAGCAAGGCTAAGCCGGCATAGGCAGGAGCCGATCTCTTGTCCAGTTCTATCGACTTCTCGAAGTCATTTTTTGCCAGTTCATATTCTCCAAGCTTGTAATAGGCCGTACCCCTGTCCTTAAGCAGTAGAGGTGAATCAGGATTCATTTCGATTACCTTGCTGAATTCCTCCACCGCTTTGTCATGGCGCCCCAGACCACTGAGCGCCTGACCCTTGTTGTGGTAGGCAGACGAGTATTTTGAATTAAGGTCTATAGCCTGATTAAAATCCTCTATCGCCTTGTCGAATTGCTTCAACCTCATGTATGCGACACCTCGGTTATTAAAAAACATTGAGTTTGAAGAATCCAGTTTGATGGCCTTATCAAAATCCTCTATTGCCTTTTCATAATTACCGGCTCCATTGAGGGCAAAACCCCTGTTGTTGAAATATCGCGCATCGCCCGGATTCAGTAATATGGCCTTATCAAAATCCCTTATGGCTTTGTCGTATTCGTTCTTTCCGTTGTAGGAAAAACCGCGTGTGTTAAATGCCTCTGAGGAGGTCGGCTCTAGTCGGACTGCATTGGAAAGGGCTTCGATCGCCTTGTCATATTCGTTAACCGCATTGTAAGCGAAGCCGAGCCTGGTAAATGCCGCAGAATAAGCCGGATCCAGTCTCACGGCCTGCTGGAGGTCCTTTAAGGCAGACTTGGGATCACCACGCCTGAGATAAAGTTCACCCCTTTTGGCCAATGCATGAGCGGATTGAGGCGCCATCTTCAGGGCCTCATTGTATCTGTTCAGGGCGTCATCAAGAGCGCCGCTGTCTTCGAAATCAACTCCACTCCTGTAGATTTCAGTGAAGTTCTCTGGAAACACCAATCCGCAAGACAACACAACCATCAAAACCACGCAGACAGAAATCAGTTTGCGTTGACCCATAAGAAATACTTCTCCTTACAGTCCAGAGCGATATATAGTGTAGAAGGACTCAACACACTTTTCATAACGTAATTCAAATCTATAACTTTTTTAAGGCCGCCTGGCAAGCTTGGGGGAAAGTCCAATGCCCAGGCGGCAATAGGGGTAACAATGGATATCCAGACAGCTATGGAAAATCGCTCCAGTTGCCGGAGTTATTTGGACGAATCAGTGTCTCACGACCTAATCCGGGAAATCCTCTCAGACGCATCAAGGGCGCCTTCCGCTCTTAACATGCAGCCGTGGGAAATCCATGTGGTAATGGGCTCAGAGAGGAAAAGGCTCTCAAGGAAGCTTATAAAATCTTACAGGGAGCGAGGAGTCACGTGTGGTCCGGGCGCTTCAAAACAGTTACCTGGGGTCTTCATGGCCCGTGCTCGCAAATGCGCGGATGACATGGTCCCAATGGTTCAGAAAATGGGCATTGATTTTAAGGAGTTCGTAAATGAAGGAAGTCTCAACTTTTACGGGGCGCCTTGCGTTGTATTCATTTTCATGGATGACAGCTTTCCTCCGGAACGGATGGTAGATGCGGGAGCCTTCATGGGGTTTCTTACACTATCAGCTTTTTCAAAAGGCCTCGGTTCATGTCCAATTGGATTGGTAAACTCATATTCCGCAGAGATTCGTGACTTTCTCAACATCCCTGAATCAAAAAACCTAGTGATCTCAGTAGCGCTTGGAAAGACTGACTCCTCCAAACCAATCAATGGGTTCAGGACTCAACGCGCAACGCTCGATGAGGTAATTCGCTGGATCGACTAGCCACCAACCATAGTTCGATCCAGACCCCTAGGTTGCGCAATGGTTTTGGCCAGAATATGAATGAGATATGATTTGAATTATTACACTGGCTTATGTATGATTCGGGCCTGCAATATTCATCAAGCGAGGTTTCATGAGTCCAAACAATTCTGAAAAGGTTAATTCGGTCCCTCTTCTAGACCTTAAAGCCCAGTACCAGTCTATAAGAAATGAAATCTTACCGGTCGTCGAAAGAGTTTTTGAAAGCCAGTATTTTATCCTTGGTCCTGAGGTGGAAGGCCTGGAGCGGGAAGTTGCAGAGTATTGTGGCTCCAAATTTGCCGTAGGGGTTTCCTCCGGGACTGACGCATTGCTGGCCTCTCTCATGGCTTTCAGCATAGGACCCGGCGATGAGGTCATCACCACGCCATTCACCTTTTTTGCTACGGTCGGAAGCATCCTTAGACTGGGGGCTACCCCTGTTTTTGTGGATATTGACAGGGACACATACAACATTGATACCGCAAAAATAGCCAGGAAAATCACCACAAGAACCAAGGCGATAATGCCAGTGCATCTCTTTGGGCAGTCGGTAGACATGGACCCTGTCATGGAACTGGCTAAAAAATATGGGCTTGCGGTAATTGAGGATGCTGCACAGGCGATTGGGTCCGAATACATGGGCTCACGCATTGGCAGTATCGGGAATGTCGGATGTTTTTCATTTTTTCCATCCAAAAACCTAGGCGGGTTCGGGGACGGCGGAATGATTACTACGAACGACCCTGCCACCGCAGAATTGTTAAGGCAGTTAAGAAACCAGGGTTCGGCCATTAGATATTTCCACGACATATTAGGGGCAAACTTTAGGTTGGACGCTCTGCAGGCTGCCATTTTGAGAATCAAGTTGAGACATTTGGATTCATGGACTGATAAACGCAGGGCCAACGCTGCCTATTACACCAAACGACTCCAGGAAACTGGAGTTGCCCCTAAATACGTGACGCCACCCAAGGTTATTTTTGAACGTCATGTCTTCAACCAGTATGTAATCAGGGCAAAGAATAGGGACTCCTTGAAAAACTTCCTTCTGGATAACAAAATTGTTACCGAGATATACTATCCCAAGCCAATGCATCTACAAGAGTGCCTGGGGAAGCACAAAATGGACCTGGGTTCTTTTCCTGTGAGCGAAACTGCGGCAGGCGAGGTTTTGGCTCTACCCATCTATCCTGAACTTACGCTTGACCAAAAGGAGCATGTAATCAAAACTATCCAGGAGTTTTACGTGGGTTGAAAGCGCTACCCGATAATTGAGGTAGGCGTTTCAAACTAATGTAATGGGGTTTAGGTAATATCTATCAAAGGATTCCTGAGTGATGGAATCCTGGGTGTTTAGAATTCCAGTTCCAGCGAATCTGCCAGAGCGCCTTTGTCCAGGTACAGTCTTCTTTTTGATCTTTGGGCTGCTCTGGGATCATGGGTCACCATGATTATCGTTTTCTCAAAAGATTCGTTTAGTTCCTGAAGCAGATCCAGGACTTCAGTTGCCGATTTTTTGTCCAAATCCCCGGTTGGTTCATCGGCGACTAGAATTAGAGGGTCGGTAACTATTGCCCTGGCAATAGCCACCCTTTGCTGCTGTCCTCCAGATAGTTGCGATGGGTAATGATCCATCCGGTCGGACAGACCTACTGCCTCCAGCGCCGACACAGCGTGCTCTTTCCTTTCAGCCCTGCCCAGCGACGTCAGCAACAGAGGTAGCTCAACATTCTCAAGGGAGTTCAAGACCGGGATCAAATTGTAAAACTGGAAAATGAACCCCACATGCGTGGAGCGCCATTTGCTGAGCTGGGATTCGTTGAGTCCTGAAATATCGACCCCTCCGACCATAAGAATACCCGAATCAGGGCCATCTATTCCCGCTATCAGATTCAGTAATGTAGTTTTTCCTGAACCGGACGGTCCCATCAGAGATAGGAACTCTCCATTCTGGACCTCAATTGATATGTCCCTAAGCACAGGGATGTCCTGAGATCCACGTCTGTAGGATTTGGATAGGTTTCTTATTTGAACTATGGGTTCGCCCACACGAGTCATCAGTCTTTTGCCTTGACTTTCATGTTGTCATGTATCTTATCGCTCAATTTCGCTATGACCAGGTCCCCCTCTTTGAGACCAGCCAGTACCTCGGCAATTTCATTCCACATCCTGCCAAGTTTCACTGGCTTTCTTTTTGCCACTCCATTTTCTATCTGGAATACATAATCATTTCCGGGTTCTTTTTTTATTGCCGAAACGGGAACTCCCAGAAAGGGTATGTTCTCGCCTTCGGTTAATGGTCTGGAAAGAAACGCCACCTTTGAACTCATTTCAGGCAGGACCTTTTCACTGAGTGTTTCGAATTTTACCTTGGTAAGTACGGTTGCTTTTGATCTGTCAGCCGTCGGGACGATCATGTGAACCTTGCCTGGGAATCTGTCATTGGGAAAGGCGTCTAGTCTGATTTCGGCAGGACCGCCAAGTTTGACTTTTTCCAAGCTGGACTCAGCCACATCAACTTCCACCATGAGAGATTGCATGTCAGCCATGCTGACAACCGAGGCCTTGGCGTTCAAAGAGGCCCCCATTGGCGCCACAACCTCGCCTTCCTCGGCGCTTTTTGTAAGTATCACGCCATCAAATGGAGCCAGTATGTATGACTGTTCCAGATTCACTTCGGCAACCTTGACGGAGGCCTCACTCTTTTCAACACTGAATTTAGCGGAAGTTTCAGCGGCGAGTGCTTTTTTGTATCTGGCTTCAGCGGAATCAACCGCCTGAACGGATACTGATCCAGACTGCTTCAGCGAACTTTGTCGGTTATAATTGAGGGTAGCGTCATCCAGTTCGGCTACTGCATTCTTGAGGTTTGCCGAGGCAACCCTAAGATTTGCTCTGGCCTCATCCAATGTGGCTTTAAGATCACGGTTCTCCAGTTGCGCTATCGTGTCGCCCTGCTTCACACTCTTGCCCTCTTCAACATAAAGTTTCTCCAGACGTCCGGTAGCCTTTGACGATACAGCGGCCTTGCGCTGGGCCACCACATATCCACTAGCGTTGAGAATGGTGAGCGCCTTTGACGGATAGGTCATGCTGACTTTGGCCGCATAAACCTCCACTGGGCTTTTCAGAAAACCGGTCCATAGAGCGACGGCAACAATCACTACCAATATTGTTAATACGAATAACCCTATAAACAGCCTTTTCCCTAGAAAACTGCTTTTGTTCCATTTCTGATCACTATTTATTCTAAGTTTCGACAGATCTTCGTTTTTCATGGTTATTTGCTCGTATTGTTAATTTCTTGTCGCCGCAGTCAGACCTACAATCACCACTTGTATTATGATTTCAAAGAATATAACATAAATCTTTGTTAGTCTCTGCGATCAATCAATTCATCTGGAGATCGTTTGGTTTTTTGTCGACGACCATGATCGGATATCCAGATTTCCGTCCCGATAAACGCGTTGGCGCTTAATTCTGGAGTAAAATTTGCGGCCTCAAGGCAAATCTGTTTTCAGGGTTGTTTTGACTGCACTTGGACTTGTGGTTGTTACTCCCGTGCTTTCAATACCCATGCTTGTATCCGCTCTTTTTTTCAAACCTGGCAAATTCGCATTTTTCATCATGAGAACATGGAGCAGAATCATTTCTGCTCTCATGGGACTGAGGTTTTCCGTTTACGGGACTGAAAATATAGAGCCCGAAACCTCTTATATCGTAACCCCAAACCATCAGGGAATTGCAGATATTCATGCAATGGCCAGCGCTCTTCCAATCCCATTCAGATGGGTGTTGAAAAAGGAGTTGTTAAAAATACCGATATTCGGGTGGGCGCTATGGTCGACCGGACCCATAGCCATCGACAGGTCCAATACAGCGTCTTCCATAGAGACTCTCAAAAGGGAAAAGGACGAAAAACTCAAGGATGGATGGTCTGTTTTGATTTATCCCGAAGGTACCCGCACGCCTGATGGTAATTTACTGGAATTCAAGAAGGGCGCCTTCATGATGGCAGTTCAGTCAGGTATCCCAATACTGCCGGTTGTGTGCAATGGGGCCTTCAAGATATTGCCAAAAAAATCTATAGCATTTCGTCGTGGGCACGTAACCCTCACAATTTGTCCGCCCATCCCGACCAAAGGACTCTCGGAAAAGGATGTGCCGGAACTCATGTCAAAAACCCGTCAGGCCATTCTCACCGAACTCAGAACTGATTATGACCCTTTTTGTTGAATCCACGCAGACTGAGGACTAACCGGTTATGAAAACCTGATTTTTCAAGAAGGGTCGATCATACAGGGATTTCAATCAGTTTCTACCTCCTCGAGAGGCTCCCTTCCGTGTTTTCTGACAAAACTCTCAAATGCAATTTTGTATGAATCCTCTCGGGAAGACACATTTTTTGCTGAAGAGATCTGAGCCTCCAAAACCTCTTTTGCCTTGGCAAGTCTATCCGTGTCACCCTCTTTAGCCGTCTGGTCCACCCATTCAAGAGCTTTAAGTATTTCTGATTTGTTCAACCTTTTTCTCCTTTTGTTATTATTCCTCTTTTAGTGTAGGGGCAGTCCTGATTTTCATGAGTTTTAATGTCGGATAAAGTGAAGACGCAAAACAGGCCGCAATAGTTAGCGACAATGTTTCAACAAAAACCCACGGATTAAGTCTTATGTCTATGGACCACCCGAAAGATCGGTAATTTATAGCATGAACTATGATGTAAGTGAGAACCGTTCCACTCACTGAGGCGATAAGGAATGCTGAAAACCCCATTATCAAGCCTTGGTAAATGTTCATTCGACCAAGCTCGCCGGATGTCAAACCGAGGTAACCGAGCACCCTTATGTCGCGTGAGCGCTCCATGAGAATCGCCATCATGGCCGTAGCCACTCCCAGCAATCCCACCAGTAGAGAAACACCTTTCAGAGTAGCCGTAGGAGCAAATGTCTTGTCGAAAATACCAAGAACCGTTTCCCGCATCTGTGAATTGGACACGACGGTTTTCTCCAGCCCCCTGAAATCATTCATTATGGATGTTTTGACCTCATCCGTGGAAACCCCTGGCTTGAGAAACAGCGCTATGGACTGAACCCGGTCGTCTCCCCACAATTTCTTGTATATATTCCGATCAATCTGAACAGTCCCCTGATCAGAAGAATAGTCCCTAGTCACTGCTACCACCGGGAATTCAACCGCTCCCTGAGGTGTTGGTATCCGGACCTTTTCACCTGCCCTGATCCCAGACTTGAAACTCAAAGATTCCGATATGAACGCCGACCCTTTGGGGAGTTCATTCCATGCATCTTCCGATCCCTCAATAAAATGAAACCGCGCTTTATCCTTGAGGAGTTCTGATTCCAGGACCCTCAATTTTGCCAATCTGTCATTGATGTAGATGTCGAAAGTTGAATATTTTTCAAGAGACGCCACTCTTGGATCAGCCTGAAGCTTCATCATGAGATCGTCAGGCAGCGGATGATCCCATTTGGTGGTGTCGGGAGAAATATAGATGTCTCCCTGAAGGGACCCATCGAGCCACGAGGCTACAGATCCTCTAAAACTGTAAATCATGGTGTCTACACCAATGGTCATCGACAATGCGACGGCCAGGGCAGCCACTGCTATGCTGGTCCTGCTGAGAGACGCCTTGATGTTTCGAGCGGCCAAAAACCCTATCAATGAACCGATGACCCTCTTTAGAACACTTCCCAAATGGTGGGTAAATATCGAGAGACTCGCCGGCGTCATAAGCGCAAAAGCGAATGTCATTCCAAAAGCCGCCGCAAAACCCCAGAAAATTGAAAACCTCGAAGCCCAGGCGCCCAGCACAGACGCTATAAAGAAGAGAGTACCCAAAGCTAGCAGCCATTTCTTGAGGCTACTTACCCGATCTTCTATGCTTTGTCTTTTTATTCCCAGAACAGGAGGAGTGACTGCAACTTCCAGCGCTGGAAGAATTACACCGATCAGTGTGGCCACTAAACCGACCCCTACACCGCTGAGAACAATAGGAACGGTCAGATGGACCCCACCGACATTGACCTGATAGTACAACTGACTGATGGTGCTCGAAACCATGCTAATACTGAAATGAGCGACCAGGTATCCGAAAACAACTCCAAGGAGGCTACCGGCAGCGCTTAGCAGAAGGGACTCCGTTATGAATGCGCCCACCAATCCCCTGGTGTCGGAACCAAGCGTGAGCAGTAAAGACATATCTTCCCGACGTGAAAGCACCGAAAACATTGAGAAATTGTAAATGAGGAATACCCCTACGAATAGGGCGATCAGACTCATTGCGGCAAGGTTTAGCTGAAACGAATAAAGCATCGCGTTGAGTGTAGCTTTCCTGGTATTTGCGTCAGCGAGGGTAAGTCCATCAGGTAGCGCTTTCCTGAGAGTTTCAGGGTCTCCCCTCAGAACCAGGTCTATCCTGTCAAGCCTGCCTATACGACCGAAAAGCTCCTGAGCCGAAGCTATATCCATTACGGCCAAATTTTCACTGAGATTGCCCGAAACCGAGGCTCTTATTATGCCGACCAACAGTATTTTCTTCTCTAGGCCCGCTTTTAGAAGTGTTAAATGTGCCCCGGGTTTCAAATTATGTTTTTGGGCCAGTTCTTCTGACATGTAGATGGATGGAATGGGACCGGCCAACAGGGACGTAAAAGCTGTATCGTCACTCTCTTGGGGCGTCCACCCCCTGAAAGAGGGATCCAGAAATGGATCTATACCCAGAAAACGGATTGAATCAGACCCTGTTTCCGCAGTGGTTGCCATGACATCAATTATAGGGGATGCGGCCGAAACCATTGGATGTTTCCAAATGGACCTGAATTCCTTCTCGTCAATTCGCCCATATTGTGAGACAACCGAGTGCGAGGCTTTCCCTGACAGGAAATCTATGGAAGCTGAAAAGGAGGCCAGGGCCGAACCGTTTATCAGTTCCACCGCTATGACTATACCAACCCCCAGAGAAATTCCCATGAGGCATAGCAAAGCCAACAGAGAGTGTTTCTTGTAGTATCTGAGATTGAATTTCAACAAGGTAGCAAGTGTCATGGTTTAGTTCAACTAATTCTGTTTGTTACTATTTTCGACCAAGACGCCTGGGGACAGGCGTAATACAGGCTGCAATTAAATTCTTTATTGCGATCTGTGCCCCAGTAATGAGCCCTAGTTTAGAGATGGTTCTAATTCCAGTCGACCGGATCTTAACCGATAATGTTTTGGAGCAATCCACAAGGCATCCGGACTATGTGTAACCATTATCAGGCTCGCGTTACTCATGGAACTCACTTCGTCTATCAATTTCAGTATGGTTGCGCCAGTGTCCTGATCAAGGTTACCGGTCGGCTCATCTGCCAGGATAAGTTTTGGATTCTTCACTAATGCACGGGCAATTGCAACTCTCTGTTGTTCCCCTCCACTAAGTAGCTCGGGGAATTTTCCCCAGGAGTCGGCCAATCCGACAGCCGCCAGAAGATCTCTGGCCTTTTTGTGATCCTTGTCCCCGATAAGTTCAAGTGGCAGGGTTAAATTTTCGCCAACAGTCAGTGTCGGGAACAGATTAAACGATTGAAATATGAATCCAACCTCTTTACGCCTGTAATCCGCCAGATCAAAGCTGGACAGGGATGTCAACTCTTTGGAATTGAAGAAAACTTTCCCAGAGGTCGGAGTGTCCACACCACCGACTATGTTAAGGAACGTGCTCTTACCAGAGCCGCTTTTACCTAGCAATATCATCCTCTCGCCCTGTTGTAGCTCAAGGCTCACCGAATCAAGAGGAAAAACCTCACATGTCGGGCCACTCGAATAACATTTTGAAACATTCTCAAGTCTTATTAATTCTGGCATATTTTTGGGCTGCTTTCGCTTGCTATCCTGATCTGTTTGAGCACGGTTTGTCAAGTCCGGGAAACTCTGGCGCGGATTCCAGACTACGAACGATCAACGATTGTTCCTCTTTTCGTTTATAACCTTCTGATTTTCGGAATTACCGTAAATTCTTTTGAGCTTCTTCTGGAAATACTCGCTCCTTTTCTTTCTGAACAACATGTAATCGTTTTCAGCAGGAAGCTTGTTATCATTTACCAGTAACCACAGGTTTGTGATTGTAACCTGTTCAAGGACAAAGCCAAGGCGCATACATATAAGTTCCCCTTCCGACAGTTTGCCTATCTCCTCGTCCAGTTGTGCTGCAGTGGGTTCGGCTTGCCTGTATATTGAATCCCGAAAGCCTGGATCCGACATCAACTCAACGGGATGCTTCCTTCGTTTGTCGGCCAAAAGCCTGGCCGCTTCTATGACTCGGTAAAAATCTCGTTTGATCAGAGGGATCCCGTATGAAACTATCTTGTCAGCCGAAGCCTTTAGTCCCATAAGTTTCTTTTTCTCTTCTGCGGAGAATGCGATTGAATACGGTAAGGAATCTATGTTCTTCTGGACATCACGAAGCTTGTGGACCTGTTCTTCCAAAAAAATCAGGCTCTCCACGGGGCCTTTTTCAACCTGCTTCACAAAGAAAATCAGGGAAGGATGCTGGGGCAATAACTGATTGGTGACATTCTGGTTGACTTCAGTGAGTTCATTTCTCAGGAATGACTCCAGGATTACCTTATTATTCTCCTTCATGATTTCTTTGGATATTTCAGAATCCGTCAGTTCTCGCGCCATCAAGTTGCTATCCAACAAGCATGAAAAAATAATAGCAAATAATAAAAGCCCCAGGGGCTTAACGGAAAACTTAAATGTCATTTTCTGGTCTCCTGTCTTTAGGTTTGGATAGTAGTCCCCATTCCATCTCATCGAATCCGACCCTGAATAGCGAAAATTCCTCAAATGACATTAATGACAAACCCTTAACGAATTCTGTTCCATTCAACACTCCAGAGGGTAAACGCGAAAAATCCCGACTCCTGCATGAACTGTCAAATGTTGGAGCGAATCTTTTTTTCCAGCCAGCTTATAAAGTTGTCCAATCCTTCGCCGGTTTTTGCGGACAATGGAAAAATTTCGATGGCAGGATTCATGGCAGTAACAACTTTTTTGAGTTCCGCCATGTTGAAGTCCGTGAAAGGCGCCAGATCAATCTTGTTTATAACCAAAGCATTGGCCTCTGTGAACATAAGAGGGTATTTGAGGGGTTTGTCATGGCCTTCCGGAACAGAGAGGATCATGAGTTTTATGTTTTCACCAAGATTGAACTCAGCCGGACATACCAGGTTGCCGACATTCTCTATAATCACCAGGTCCTTGTCTTCTATTCCAAGGCTTTTACATGCCGACATTATCATGTTTGCGTCCAGATGACAGGCTCCGTTTGTGTTTATCTGGACCACGTCCACACCTTTTTCCTGGATCTTCCTGGCATCCACGTCTGACGCTATGTCCCCCTCTATGACTCCAATTTTAAATTTTCCGGAGAGTGATTCTATTATTCTTAGGACCGTGGAGGTCTTGCCAGCTCCAGGACCTGACATGAGGTTAATGACATACACTTTTGAAGACTCAAACCTGGATTTCATGTTCTCAGCAAGTATATCGTTTGCCCCTAGAATATCCTGATTGACGTTGATAGTTTTAACTGACATCAGTGTCTCCTTTTAGAGTTTCTCTTTCGTTTAGCCGACTCTTCAGCCTTTTTGACCGCTGCCAGGGTGTCTTGCCTTCTGATATATTCCACATATGCGCAATCAGGAGGTAGCCAATTAAGGCTTCTTACAAGACTTTCGGTAAGTTCGATACAATCCGGCTCTTCAACCTGCCTGTTGTTATAAACCTTGCAAAGTTTGGTCGAAGTGTCCAGATGGACACACGGCTCACTTGTGTAAATAATCTCTCCTGCCCCGAGATCGACCTTCTCGTAACAACACTTGCCGCACTGTCTGCAGATTGACTCCCACTCTTGCTTGTTCATACAGAATTATCCTGACAATCGACCGGCGCCGAATATCTTCCTGAAAACAGGTTTTTCGATGAATTGGGTCCTGGAACAAAAATAATATCAAATCAATGCTTGCGGTTGGTTCTGTTGGCCATGAAAATAGTCAATGGCTTGCAGTTCTTGGACAATCGCTGAAATGTCCTGTTCATCCATCTGAATTTATGAGTAGACCCATTCACGGTCTTGGCTATGACCGTAGATGAAACTTCTTTTGGTTTTTCAGGTGAATCACTGTTTGTAAATGAAGCGCACAAAACCGTTCCAATCTCCCCTACCAAAAACTTTTTCGATTTGCTTGCGAACCGATACGCTACAGTTTAAACGATTTTTTGACATATTAACAGCCAGAATTCAATAACATTTGTCTAACTTGACTGTAATAGGGTTTAACTATAAAAAAAGTTTACTGTTCATGTTTTGCCTCACGATTGCAAAAAACCAGTATTCGGGGCAATAATCATACCCCGATGTCCTGACAGGAGAAAACAAAATGAGGGTCCGTCTATCAAGAGACATAGACAAGCTGAAAAAGAGAGTTCTTTCATTGGGCGCACTTGTAGAGGAGCGATTCAAGATGTCGGTAAAGGCGGCTGAGTGCAGGGACAAGGAAATGGCTCAAACTGTTATAGACGGTGATGTGGAAATAGATCAGCTTGAAGTCGACCTTGAAGAAGAATGCCTCAAGATTTTTGCCCTGCACCAGCCTGTCGCTGACCATTTGAGATATATTGTTGCAGTCCTTAAAATGAACAATGACCTTGAACGCATAGGTGACCTAGCCGTCAACATAGCCGAGAGGGTCATGGTGATCGCTGACAACCCTGGTGTGTCTATTCCTTTTGATTATTTCACTATGGCGCAAAGGACTCAGGATATGCTGGAGAAAGCCTTGGATTCACTGGTATATAGGGACCTCACGGCAGCCTACCAGGTTTGCGCCGAAGACGACGACGTAGATTTCATGAAAAAGACCATGCAGACACTCTATGTTAAAGAGGTCCAGAACAGACCACAGGACGCAGACTGTCTGACAAACATGTTCCTTATATCACGACATCTCGAAAGAATCGCAGACCACGCTACCAACATAGCGGAAGATGTAATCTACATGATTACCGGGGAAATCCACAGACATCGTGGCGGAGATTTTTCGTAGTTCGGATAACTATCAACCAAAACGTCCCGTGACATACTCCATTGTTTTTTCAACCTTGGGGTTTGTGAATATCGTTGATGTCTCTCCGTATTCTATGAGCCGGCCGAGGTACATAAAGGCGGTGTTATCGGAAACCCTGGCCGCCTGCTGCATGTTATGTGTGACAATCACTATTGTGTACTGACCTCTCAGTGCGTCGATTAAATCCTCGATCTTTGATGTGGCGACCGGGTCCAACGCTGAGCATGGCTCATCCATCAGCAGTACTTCGGGGTCGCCTGCGATCGCCCTGGCTATACAAAGTCTTTGCTGCTGTCCACCTGATAGCCCTAGCGCGTTCTGTCTGAGCCTATCCTTTACTTCCTCCCACAAGGCGGCGCTTTTCAGTGATTTTTCCACCGTTTCTTCAAGTATTCGTCGGTCTCGCACACCATCAACCTTTAAAGGATATGTAACATTGTCAGCAATCGACATCGGGAATGGATTCGGTTTCTGGAAGACCATTCCCATGACCTTTCGAAGCGCTATAACATCAACACTGGGACTGAAAATATCCTGACTGTCAATGGTCATCTGTCCCTGGATGGTGAGTCCGTCTATCAAATCATTCATCCTGTTTATGGATCGCAAAAGAGTTGACTTTCCACAGCCTGAAGGACCAATCAGCGCAGTAACAAGCCCCCTCTCAACATCCATGCTGATGTTGAACAGGGCCTGGCTTTTCCCATACCACAGATTAAAATCTGAGATTTTCAGGAGGGTACCCTGCTTACCCCTTTCAACATGGTAGACGGTAGATTTTTGGTCATCAACCGTAGATGACATAGTATCCTCCTAAAAATGTCCCGTGAAAAATTTCCTTTTGAGCCTGTTGCGAATAATTATTGAAACTATGTTCATGGCAAAAACCAGGCTGATCAGTAGCAGGGTTGTAACGTATACCATAGGAATTGCGGCCTCGGAATTCCTTGACTGGAAACCAAGGTCAAAGATGTGAAAGCCCAGATGCATGAAGCTCCTCTTCAGGTGAATAAACGGAAAAAACGAGTCTACCGGCAACTGTGGAGCCATCTTCACTACTCCAACGAGCATTAAT
>CALDNG010000185.1 GCA_937915285.1 uncultured Desulfomonile sp.
GCTGCGCTTGACAAAAGATACGCAAATTTTGTGCTGATCCCGGAAGCCGATTTTGAAATGGAAGGTCCAACAGGGTTTCTCACGGTGCTTCAAAAAAGAATTGAGGAGAAAAAGCATGCGGTCATTGTGGTGGCTGAGGGAGCAGGGCAAAAGTATTGTGGCATAGAGGGTTCCGATCCTTCTGGCAACAAAAGGCTTGGAGACATAGGCGTCTATCTGAAGGACCGCATCACAGCTTATTTCAAGGAGAAGGATATAGAGGTCAATCTGAAATACATTGATCCCAGCTACACGATACGCTCAGTGCCTGCCACGTCCGATGATTCCGTTTTTTGCGGATTCCTCGGCCAGAACGCTGTCCATGTTGCAATGGCCGGCAAGACCGACGCTATGGTCGGAATATGGAACGAACAATTTGTCTGTGTCCCTTTTGAAATTGTTACGACCGGGCGCAAGAAGGTTGATCTCAACGGAGAACTCTGGAGCAGTGTGCGTGAGGCTACCGGTCAGCCGCTGTTCAAAAATTCAGAAGGGTAGTAAGTCCCTAATTTGCCGTTGGGACCGCTCAGGTCCGGATTTAGGATCCCACCCCACTGGGCTGGGATCATCTGCCCGTCTAATATATTGTCATTTTCAGCTTAGTTTGATAAACTAGGTTGCGGGAATGTTGGGGAGAGGGTATATAACCCTTCAGATCATGTGTTGGAACCCCAGGGAACTTTTTTGTTTTAACGGTGTCCAATGCTGGAAAGGGTATACTTTCTTTTACAATTTAGGAGGTATGAAATGTTTAGGAAGTCGCTTCTTACTTTGGCGGCAGTGGCTTTGATGGCCGCGATTATTGCACCAGCCACCGCAGACGCGTTCTTTGTAGCAACCGCCAAAAACTTCCGCGGAGCCTTATACCAGGGAGTGGGACCCACTCCGGGACATGCTTCGGAAATGGCTATCGTGAAGTGCTCGCAGGATTCGTTCGCGCCCAGGAGTTGCCGTGTAGTAGGCGTCCGTATGGAATGTCCTCCGCCGGTTTGCGCTCCGAGGAAAACCTACAAGAAGACCAGCTATAAGACCTCGGCGCCGGCCTCTTATTCCATGGGCAGACCCATGCAATAGTTGATGTAATTCTTAAACCGTTCTCAGCGCCCCAGCCATTTAGGCTGGGGTGAATGAGCAGATTCCTGCCATGAACAAACCGATGAAATGGGCCCTGATCCTGGTGGCTCTTGCCTTGGCGGGTTACGGAGCATTCAGACTCGTTTCGGATAGATTGGACTATTCGGATGGAAAGAAGGCTGTCGAAACCGCTCACCCCTTTGTACAGGGCGCGTCAAGCGCTGCTGGCGAAAAAATCAAGGAAACCCTGAAAAATACACCCGACGCCAAATTGGAAGAAGACTCTGAGCTTCTATCCAGAAAGCTCTATCCAGTAGTAAAAGGCGCAGTCAAGGGGCAGTTGGATGCTGTACTAAATGATCCGAACCGATCCGAGGTACCTGAAAAGATGGTTCAGACCGGCAAGGAACTTGTAGAAAATGTTGTAAAGCCTTTTGCTGAGGGGATGGCTCAAGGGTCTTCCAAAGTGTTGGAAGACGTCGACAAGGGACTGGGGGAGATCAGGAAGTTCAAGGAGAAGAACAAGGATATATTTCAGGACCTTCAATCCGGTATCAATGCCCTGCGTCAACAGCTTGACCGAGGAACTGGGAATCCCGCTGAACAACCCCTTGAAAAAAGTGATGATCGGTCAGCGCCAGGTACCCCTCCACGGTAACCAACAGCCGCAAAGCACACCTCTTGCCAAAACAGGTTGATCTTTGTCTTCGTATGCTTTACACATGATCAACACTGAAATAGGATTCAGTAGGCGGGGTATAACGCTTCGAGCCAGGGGAAACTCAGCAGACTTAACTTGTCCTGGCCTCATAAAACGAATCTATTCTTTAGACAAGATAAACCCATGAAATTAAATGTATACACGCTATGGTACGACCGTTTTGCAGGGCGGACTCATCCGATGGATTTGACTCGAGCAAAACTAATGGCTTCTGTCCGAGTGGCGATTCTGCTTTTTTCAGTTCTGACCGTCTATTGTTTTGGAGTTTTTGTTGATAACTGTTGGGCTGAGAGCCAGACTCAGCCGGTAGTGGGTTTCATGATCCCCAAAAAGGATCCATCTGCCAGGGAGAAATCGCTGGTGGTAGGCTTTGAGCTTTATTTCAGGGAAAAAGGGCTGGACCCGGCAAAATTCCTTGCGACACAGGAGTACGGGACATCAGAGGAAGAATTACTGGAAGCCCTTGCTGAACTGATGAAGTCGAAGGATGTAAGGGTAATAGTCACTCCAGTCAGACTGGATTTTGCTGAACAGGTAGTTACCGGAACGGCATCTGCCGAATCTCTTATCTTTGTCACAAACCCTGCCGTTAGATTTGTTTCCGGAGAGATGTGCAGACCCAACGTGTTCAGGGTTTGTCCCAACACTTATGTCTCATCTCAACCGCTTGCACGATGGGCCTTTCAAAATATTGGAAGAAAGATTTTTATAGTGAACGAGGGGACAGAAATTGCCAGTGAGCAGGCGGATTTCTTTGCGCTGGGTAGCGAAAAAATAGGTTCATCATTTGGCGACAGATTCGTTGTGATGCCTGATTTCACGAAATATGAAAAAATTTTCGAAAAACTGGAAGATGTCAGGCCCGCTTTTGTATTTGCCGCAATGTCTCCAAATATTTCGGCCAGTTTTGTGGAAGCTTACTGCGCCAAGGGTTTGGATAAGAAGTACCCGCTTATTGGTGTGGAAAGCCTGACAGCTTATCCGGACCCAGTGAGCAAGCTAAAAAACTCGGGTTTGGGGATAAGAACCCTTTGTTCCCTCGTCGACCCTGTGGGCCTTTTCAAGGCAGCATCTTTCGGCGAACTGACAAGTCCAGACCTGGATATGGTTGCTCAAGGGTATGATATCGCAGCTGTCTTTTATTCATGTCTCAATGCGGGTTGTTTTGCCGAGTCTTCTATTGAAAAGGCCAGTCAATTCGCTTCAAAACTGACCCTGGAAGGTCCGAGGGGCAACATACAGTTTGACGCAAACCGTGAGGCCGTTCTTGCAATGAGAGTCAGTCACTGGGAAAAAGGCCCTGACGGAAGCTTGCTGCGGGTAGTTGACGAACAACTCGAGCCTTCTCGATCTATAGACTTTGGTTGTGGATTGGTGGGGTTTCCTGACAGGCCTGAGGCAGCAAGCCAGGACGTCAATCAGGGCCTTTGGGAAGAGCATCAACAATAAAAATAGGAAAAACGACAGATTAATAAAAAAAGCTGTTTTGTAATTTAACGATTGACAACTATGAGTGTTTTCTGATACCGTGATTTCAAAAAGTTTTTTGTAGAGGGAAATTTTGTTTCTCTAGGGGGTAAAGGGAGACCTTGAGAAACTTGTATGGAAGGAGTAGTGTATGAAAGCGAGACTACTGGTAAGCGTTTTGGTGGTCGGTTTGTTTGTGGTGACCATCGCAGCGCCGACTTTCGCTGGAGGCCCGATTTGCAGGCCGCCGATGTGCGCGCCGCCTCCAATGTGCGGTCCTCAGCCCATGTGCGGTCCACCGCCTTGTCCACCACCATCTTGTGAGCCTGGCCCCCTAACCAAAATATTTTCCGGAGCATTCAATATCGTAACAGGTGTCATCGGTTTACCTTTCAAGGTCGTTGACAAGCTGATTGACTGCTTCGACTGTTCGCCGCCTGCTTGTGGTCCCAGAATGGCCTGTGGTCCGGCTGCGGTAGTGCCTCCCGTTGTGTGCGCTCCGATAATCAAGTGCGCTCCACCTGTGTGCGGTCCTATGCCTCCGGCTTACGGAATGGGATATCGCCCGATGCCTTCCAAGTCCATGGGTTATGGCCAGGGAGCCCCAGTGCGCATGTCTCCGATGTCCCGGACTGATAAGGCCTCTGATAACCTGCTTGCCGCTCCAAATGACGGCGTGTTCGGGAGTGTCTGGTAACTCTTAATTCTGGAAAAGAAAAATATACAGTGAAAAAAGGGATCGGCTTGATCCCTTTTTTTGTTGGTGAATGCATATCGGTCTCTAATCCCAGCGCTTGAAACGAAATATCCTGTCCTTTGCATAATTTATTTGTTTCATTTTTTCCTCATTCCCGCCGGTTCCGCTGGACGCGTCAGGATGATACAATCTTGCCAAGCGCTTCCATGATTTTAGGGCCTCCTCTTTGGTGGACTCGGGTGTTATCTCCAGGATCAGGTAGTATTTTCTGATACTGTATTCGAATGAATTTATTGAAGAAGCCTTGTGCCGCTGTTCGAATTCTGGAGGGATCCTTCCCTCGGCCTCCCTTTTTCTCAGTTGATCCTTCCATTTCAACCAGGCCCTGGCTGCGACTATCACTCTCAGCAGATCAAGTCGATTATCGAATTCTTTCTGGGTTATAGGACTAATACGCCTCAAAGTCTGAAAGAGTTCTTCCACCGTGTGCAGAGGTAATTGGGTGAGGCTCCAGGGTTTCGGGTCGCAGGGACCGATAAGGTAGGAAAGCCTTCTCTTGAAGGCCGTCAACTCCAGACTCTCCGCATCAGAGTGATGGTAACAACGACCGTCGGGAAAGGCGGGCTTTTCACAGCACTGTCGGAATCCTCCCCGATCGAGCCCAAGCCACTCCAGTCCCAGGCATTTATCCGGGTCTGTTTCAACAATCCAAACCCCATTAACCGGATCACATTTCACACAACTACCATTAAGATTTCGTTCGATATGTCTCAACGCGCGATTCAGTCTGTAATCTGAAAGGCTAAACCGATCTGAAATCAGATTCTTGAGCGAACCGGGATTTTCCAGAATGAACCGTAATAGCATTTCTTCGAGATTCATATTTACCAACCGGGGAGAATTCTCAATCCAGACGCTGTCAATCGGGGTCGTATTCAAGGCCCTTACTTAGCATCATCATTTGATGATCATTTTCAAGTCTTTTGCAGTTTTTTTTGATGGGGTTGTGACGAATGGGATCTGTTGAGATGGGAGAAAAAAAGCCCGACCGTTTATTTGAGCTGGGAGGGAGGCGACTCAAGGACAGTCGGGCTTAATTGCATTTTTCCTTGAAGCGCCTTGAGAAATCTTTTACTGCAGCGGTCCCTCCGCAGCGCCGCTGCATCTCAATTCAATTTTAGAAGATGAATCCCATTTCCACGAAACCACCATCCATTGCCGTATCGATCATCTTCACATCGCTGTATTTTTTCTTATAGGTCAGGTAGCGGTAGCCGCCTTTTACAAAACCTGATCGGCCGTTGTTAAGGGACAGTGAATACTTCAGTCCGGCGCTTAAGTCAGATCCCTGGCCGTCATCACCGAAAGCGACTCCAGCTCTGCCTTCAACAGACAGGTTGTTACGGAATCGGGCAGATTTAATGCATTTCTCAATCTCTATGCCCGCCATCGTCATGTTCATGTCATTGTCGAAGGACGATCCACAGCATCCCGGCTGGTAAACGCTCAAACGCTCGTTAAGCCTTACATAATCCGCAAACACTCCTACTCTGGATGTCTGGGTCAGGATTGGGTCATATACCAAGCCAATTCGCTGATATAGACGTTCCCATTTTGATTTTACACCCTGACCGGTAGAATAATTCATGGTTCCAAACTGGAAGTAGTTGTCAGGATTAGTTGTAGCTTCAAATGAAGTAGGCATTATGGAATACTGCATGGACCAGCGTGGTTGAAATCTGTATTTCGCCGAGAATGTCGGTACTACTGCATGCTCAGGCAATCCAAGTTGTGAGTTGAAATCCACATAGGTCTGATAACCGTAACCTCCATAAGCGTAGCCATATCCATAATTACCGGGCCAGAAAGCGGTTTTTCCCTTGGTCCTGGCAAACAGTGCCTGAGCATCCAGCTCCCATCCCTTGGGTCTGGTAACCGTCAGGTAGCAATCATTCTGAGCTTGATATGACATCAGCCGCTCAGCCTGAGCCTGTGACGTGTAAGGCATGTAGCCTTGAAAAGGTTTGACCTTGGTGATTGGCTTTTCCTTAACCTTGGAAATAATCTGTGGTTTGGAATGAGCCGAAGCGTATAGGTCTTCTCTTGAGTCAGTAGCGGCGGCCTGCGTAAGGGTCCAAGCCATTGCTTGACTTGCGAAGATCATTGACAGAATACATAGACATACCAGTAGCATACGGGGCTTCATTAGATTCATACCCTCCCTCCCAAGATCGGAAGAGCGTCGTGTAGGGAAAGAG
>CALDNG010000186.1 GCA_937915285.1 uncultured Desulfomonile sp.
TGGAGGCGTTGCGCTATGAATAGGCAGCCCTTGTACGAGTTGATAAACCTGTACAAGCTCTACTCTCATCCGGGTGGTGATGTGGAGGTCCTTCGAGGGCTGGACCTAGCAGTGGAAAAAGGCGAGTCCGTGGCAATAACCGGTCCATCAGGTGTGGGGAAAAGCACTTTACTTCATATTATGGGTCTGCTGGACAAACCTACGGACGGCGATGTACTCTTTGATGGGACAGATATAACCCGATTCTCAGAGATGGAAATGGCAAAATTGAGAAATCAGAAAATTGGGTTCGTTTTTCAGTTTTTTCAGTTGCTGCCTGAATTTAGCGCTATAGAAAATGTCCTGATGCCTGGATTGATATCTGGAGCAAGCTATAAGTCTTTGAAGGGTAAGGGAATGGAGCTTCTGGACGCTGTAGGTTTGAGCCACAGGGCCAGACATAGACCGGGTGAACTCTCTGGTGGAGAACAACAAAGAGTTGCCATTGCCCGATCCCTAATCATGGGGCCAGAGGTCATATTGGCCGATGAGCCTACCGGAAATCTCGACCCGGAAACAGGTGATGAAATAGAGAATCTCCTGAGAAAATTGAATCACTCCAGAAATACTACTCTCGTCGTGGTTACCCACAAGGAATCTTTGTCCATGTCCATGGACAGAAGGGTAACCCTTCAGGGTGGCAGGCTGGTGGAGCTTCAATGATAAGAATATTAGCTCTTATAGTTAGCATACTTTGTTTTCCTGCCCTGACTCTAGCTCAGGAAGCCCAGATCAGGAAAGTGATGATCTTTCCCATTAAGGTTGTCGCCAAGACAGGCGCCGACCAACTCAACAATGAAATGGCTGGTGTCCTTGGAGCTGAGCTTTCAAGGGAGGGAGACATCGATGTAATTTCAGGAATGCCGTTTGCCACTGCGGTCCAGGAAAAGAGGGTCGATCCCCAACGGCTCGTGAGAATTGCGGAGCGCATGGGCGCACAGGCAGTGATCTGGGGCAATGCCACTCAGCTTGACGAAGGCGTGGCTCTCGAACTCTCGGTTATGCCTGTACAGGCCGGTAAAAGGCCAAGGTTGTTCACCGCCAATGCCAAAGACAATGCCGAACTAATGGGGCGTATGAGGGAAATATCGGCCGAGATAGGGGCGACAGTTCTCAACAGGCCAAAAGTAGGCGAGATAAAAATCGATGGGAACAAAAGGATACAGCGTGAAGCCATTCTTAACAAGCTTGAGATGAAATCCGGCGCTCCTTTTAGAAAATCAGCCATAGGGGATGAAATTCGCGAAATTTACTCGATGGGATATTTTGAGGATGTCCAAATCAAGGCCCAAGAGGCTGCTGATGGGAAAATGGATCTTTATATAACCCTCAAAGAACGTCCATCGATCAAGAACATAGAACTGGATGGGGTAAAAATATTCTCCAAGGATGAAATTCTCGACGCATTGACCACTAAATCTTTTTCTGTCGCCAGCGTTCAGAAGATCCGCAACGACATCGAAAAAATTAAGGCCATGTACGAGAAGGAAGGCTATTACCAACCCCAGGTAGATTATGAGATCAAGGAACTTTCCCCTAGTGAAGCCACACTGACCTTCAAGATCGACGAGGGAAGGAAGAGTTATCTCACCGAGATAATCCTGGACGGACGAGCCAAACTCGATGAGAAAGACATCAAAAAAGCCCTTACACTTAAGGAAAAGAGCTGGTTCTGGTTTTTGGATGAATCGGGTTCTTTTACCCGTGAAAAACTTGAAGAAAACCGCATGAGGCTACTGGCCTCGTACTTGGAAAACGGTTTCATTAATGTTCAGGTCGGCGCCCCTAAAATAGACATCACTGATGGCTCTGTTAAAGTCACCTTTCCCATACGTGAAGGCGACCGTTTTCAGGTTCGCAAGATTGAAGTTGAAGGGGACCTCATTGCCCCTGCCGAACAACTTCTGGAACAGTTGCAGGTCAAACCCAAAACCTGGTTCAAGAGATCAGCCGTGGCCGAGGATATCAAGACCCTCACCAAGCTCTACAATAATCAGGGATACGCTTACGCTGACGTAGAGCCTATGCAGAAAATGAACGACGAACATGATTTTGTTGATCTAACCTTCAAGGTGACCAAGGGAGACAAGGTCTCCATTGAAAGGGTAGACATAACCGGAAACGACCGCACACGCGACAAGATCATCAGAAGAGCCCTCATGATAAGTGAGGGGGACATTTACAATTCCGACAGCTTCGAAGGCACAAAGAGCAACCTTGAAGGTATGGACTTTTTCGAGGCAGTCAAACTGAAGACTTCACCTGGATCACGACCTGACATGATGAATGTTACAGTGGAAGTCATCGAAAAGAAGACCGGGTCATTAGCTGCCGGATTGGGATATTCGTCCCAAGATGGAGCCATGGGCAATATCGATCTCAAGGAAAGAAACCTTCTGGGCATGGGAGTGGTGGCAAACGCAAAAGCCAACCTCTCCAGCAGAAGAAGCAACTACGAAGGTTCGCTGACCTATCCGTGGATCATGGATTATCCACTCACCGGTAGTCTTCGCGGTTACAAGGCTCAGCAATACGAAACCAGCTATCTTAGGGATAGCGACGGTTTCAGTGTCCATTTGTCTTACCCTCTATACGGCCTGTGGACCATGAGTACCGGATTTGCCAGAGATTCCAGTAAACTATCCGGATTCGAACAGATATTTGCCAGGTCTATAGTTTCTTACTACGCCCAATACAATACCAGGGCACAGAAATATCTGAACATATCAGAGAATTCCGTCTCGATGAACGTAGGCAGGGACACGCGCAACAATTCAGTCATACCTACGGCGGGATCCAAAGTTACCATCGGGACCAGGCTTTCTGGCTTGGGTGGGGATGTCGCTTTTTCGAGTTATTACACAGAGGCAATTTACTACCAGTCCCTTTTCTGGCGTGCAATCCTGAAACTTCGTGCAAATGGTTCCATGCTCATGGAAGCTGGTACCGACCCCATACCATTCGACCGAAGGATACTGCTGGGGGGAATACAGAGTATTCGAGGATATAAACAGGGAGAGGTAGGGCCTAGAGACAGGTATGGTAATGTTATTGGTGGCGATAGGGCGCTTTTCTCAAACATAGAATGCCTTTTCCCGTTGATTGACAGGCTGAAGCTTAATGGGGTAACTTTTTTCGACATCGGAAATTCTTGGAATGTATCCCAGGGGCCCTTCATGAGCGACGTTAAAGCCGGAGTCGGTTTGGGGGTAAGATGGATCTCACCAATGGGACCTCTGAGAATCGAGTATGGCTGGAAAATAAATCCGAACAAGGGGGAGGAGCCTGGCGCATTCGCTTTTGCAATGGGACAATTATTTTGATGATGTCAAGATTTATGTCTGGTTGAATGAATTTTCGGCAAAAGAAGTTTTGAACCCGAATAATGTCACTACCTTGTTGCAATTTCCAAGGTTCATTGATATTACTTCCCCCGTTTGATTCAGTCTCCCGCCTAAAAAATAATCAGGACGAGGACAAATTTTTTCAGCCATTATGAAACGTATCCATTTACAAGAATTCGACCTATGAAAGGAGCTTCACTCATGGCAAGATCGTTCACAGTGGCGCTTGTAGCGCTATTTTCCGCATTTGTTTTCTGCGCTAGCACCGTATACGCAGAAGCGCTTACCGTCGCATTTGTAGATTTCCAGAAACTTGAAGCCAAATCAAAAAAGGCTCAGGACCTTCAAAAGAAACTCACGGACATGAGCAACGTGAAGAGAAATGATCTCGAGAAAAAAAAGAACGAGCTGGTGAATCTCCAGGAACAACTCCAGAAACAGGGTCCCATGCTGAAAGAGGAAACCCGCAACGACAAGATCAAGGAACTGGGTGTCAAGGAAATGGAGTTGAAGTTAGCTCAGAAAGCGGCTGAAACAGATCTTCAGAATGAATTCCGCGCTGCCCAGGAATTGATGATGAGAGACATCAACAAAATAATATCCGACATACGCACCCATAAGAACCTCAGCA
>CALDNG010000187.1 GCA_937915285.1 uncultured Desulfomonile sp.
AGATATCCACTCGTGACTGGAGTTCAGACGTGTGCTCTTCCGATCTTCTGGATGTCTATCACTCCTCCGAGAGCCGCCAGGCTATAGGTTATCGGGACACCTATTATTATGTCATCCCCTTCTCTCCTGAAAACTTCGTGGCGTCTGACGTTGATGAATACGTATAGATCGCCTGGAGGCGCTCCGGGATCGCCTGGCTCTCCCTCACCCTGAAGCCTCAGGCGTGAGCCGGTCTCAACACCACCGGGTATTTTGACGGTCAGTTTCTTGGATTTCAGGATTCTGCCGACCCCCCTGCACTGCTCGCATGGGTCCTTGATCTCAGTCCCGCTGCCCTGACATTTCGGACATGTGGTGCTTATGGAGAAGAATCCCTGTGAGCGTGTAACCTGTCCACGACCACCGCAGGCCGAACACACCGCCGGAGCTGCCCCACCCTTGGTTCCCTGTCCATGGCACTCCTCACAGACCTCATGACGGGAAACTTCTATTTCGGTTTCTTTTCCGAATACCGCCTCCATGAACTCGATGGTGAGTTCAAGTCTTAAATCCGCGCCGCGCCTGACAACGTTCCTGCGTGACCTGGAAGATCCGAAACCGAAAAACTCCTCAAAAATATCCCCGAAAGAAGAGAAAACGTCCTCAAAATTCCTGAACCCCTGAAAGCCGGTTTGCTGAAGCCCCTCATGACCGTACCTGTCATAAATCTGGCGTTTCTCAGGATCACTCAGGACTTCATAAGCCTCTGCAGCCTCCTTGAATTTTTCTTCGGATTCCTTATTCCCCTTGTTTCGGTCGGGATGATGTTTCAGTGCAAGCTGTCTGTAAGATTTCTTGATTTCCTCACCGCTAGCGGTCTTTTCTACTTCAAGAATCTCGTAATAATCACGTTTTATCATCGATTAAACTCTTGATTCATTTTTTGGGATCGAATTAGGCGTTTTGCGCAACCCACACATAGATGTGTACTCATCTTCCGTTTGTCACTCCCATGCCGGAATTTTTTAAGCCTTTTTTGCGGATTTCGCTTTCTCGGCGCAGCTAAGCATGTCACCTTCCTTGATCAACATGTTGATTATACAAGCTGTCCTGAACTGGCAATATATCTTGGGACTGTGGCAGCAGGCGCATTCCTCACACATTCTTACGCCATCTTTCTCACAAAAAAACACACCCTCACGGTCAGGGTGCCTGTAACAAGGTTCCATGTTTCACCTACAGACTGACTGTTTTGCTTCTTGTCGTTAGCCGAAGCGTTTCCCCTGAGAATAATCAATCCACATAAGACATCAACGTCATGTTCCCGTGGGGTATGATTTCTGATAACTTTTTTTGGGGAAATCCTTTCGTTCACAAACATTATCATTCAGGGATGCTGGTCATCTTTCCAATAGCAAGTTCATGGACAGGAATGATAATGTCGGCCGTCTCCCGGATACGGTTCATGCTATCATAGGCTTCTATAGTGTTGAGGAGCACCCCAGGCAGGATCACGTTGCCTGATGGAGGAAAATTCTCCGCGCAACAACACAGTCCAGTGATTACGGCCTTTCCTTTTTCAGTATTCACCACCACGGACTGCCCTCCGGGGGTATGACCAGGCGTCAGGATCACCTCGATGCCTTCAACGATCTCCGTGTCTCCGTCAATCACCTTTAGGTTCACCCCGTCCAGGACATCCGGATAATACCGATGATCCACCGGATGTGGATCCATGCAGAAATCAAGTTCCCGTTTCTGGACATAAACTTCCGCATTCGAGCATAAACAGTCATTCTCGCAATGATCGTTATGGAGATGAGTATGAATGACTATATCAATATCTTCCGGCTTCCATCCGATGGTTTCCAAAGCCTCTTCGAACTGCATCACCGGAAATCCCGTTCTCTCCTCCAGATTGTCCGGAGCAATAAAGTCTTCAACTCCCGTATCAACAATAATCTTCTTGTCGCCACCCATAATCGCAAAAACGTAAATGGGCAGAATGATGCGCTTACCGTAAAATCTTTGATAGGTTAATATGCCCTGGTCGGTTTCGTTGAAGCCGACTGCCAGAGGTCGTATGGTGTAGGTTGCGCTCATTTTTAATTACTCATACTTTCCGTAGAATTCTATTGACCATACTACAAAAGCAAGACCGTCCATACTGATTTCTGAACCTGCAAACACCCCACTGGCGCCCAGGAAACCCTGAGTTGCCCCCATGGAGCGAAGTCTGCAGAAATCTTCGGCTATATGTAAGCGTTTTCTCTCTTTTCCCTGCCGATGGTAGATGTCGGAGTATCACCATAGTTATGCCCTGGCAGAACTATCGTATCATCAGGCAAGGCGAAAAGCTTGTTCCTGATGGTGTTCTGGAGGACCTGGAATGATCCACCGGGCAAGTCGGTTCTTCCTACTCCACCCACAAACAGAGTGTCACCGGTGATGACGTAACCGGGAAACAAAAGACATATACCGCCGACAGTGTGCCCGGGAGTGTGCATCACCTTTACGGAGCTATCCCCAAATGTAATTGCATCCCCGTCTTTCAATAGCAAGGATGCCGGAGGGGACGGCTCAGCCCCGAACATGGCGAGCATCCCCAGGTTCGGATGGGCTAATGCGTCGGCTTCAAGTTCGTGAATTGCAATCGGCGCCTTGGTAACCTGATTCATTTCCTTGTTACCTGCTATGTGATCTACATGGCTGTGAGTGTTCACGATGTATTTGAGGCTCTGGATTCCACTGTCTCTGGCTGCTTTGAGAATTGGGCCTGACGGGCCTCCGGGATCAATCACTATGCCTTCACCTGTGGACTGATCCCCGAGCAGGTAGCAAAATATTTCGAATCCACCAATCTGTATCTGTCTTAATATCACTTGGTCCTCCGTAAACCTGAATAAGCTGGTGGCTCATACATGCAGTATGGCTCCTCGGACATGTAGGATCCTGTGTGTTCATAGGCTCTGGCCCGGCAACCACCACAAAATCTTAAATAGTCACATTTGCCGCATTTGCCCTCAAGCTTGCTAAATGTCCTTAGGTCGTTGAAAAGGCTTGCATTCTCCCAGAGGTCTGCGAATGACTGTTCCCTGACTGAACCCGCCTGCACATCAAAATATCCGCATGGCTGTAATTCGCCGATGTGAGACACAAAACAGAATGAAAGCCCTCCAAGACATCCACGGGTTCTGGCGTTCAGCCCGAAATTTACTTCATCAACCTTTATGCCGTCCATAGCAGCCTGCTGACGCATGATCCTGTAGTATTGAGGCGCGCAGGTCGCTTTTGTCTCAAGCGTGGATTTTAGACCCAGGTTGTAAAATTCAACCAGGGTCTCCTCGTATTCCCTTGGCCCCATTTCTTCACCTGACATATCCTTTGCCCGACCGGTGGGGACGAGAAGAAAGACGTGAAAAGCGACGGCTCCGATATCCTCGGCCATTTTCATGATCCGGGCTAACTGGCCCCTGTTTCTTTTGGTCAAGGTGGTGTTTATCTGGACGCCAACCCCAGCGGATTTCAGGAACTCCACTCCTTTTAGCGATGCGTTGAAGGCTCCAGGTATTTTCCTGAAGTTGTCATGGTCCTCGGCCGTAGCGCCGTCTATACTGATGCTGGCCCTGGGTATCCCGACTTTTGCAAGCTCCCTGGCAATCCCCTCATCAATCAAGACGCCATTGGTAGCCACGACTGCCCTCAAGCCAGACTTGACGGCATACCGGGCCAATTCAAAGAAATCTGGCCTCAGGAGTGGTTCTCCACCGGTCATGATGAGGATGGGGGTTCCGACTTGCCTTATGCCATCTATCAGGCTTAAGCCCTCCTGGGTGGACAACTGATTGGGGTCGGCTTCAGGGCAAGCGCCTGCCCGACAGTGAATGCAGTTCAGATTACACGCCCTGGTCATTTCCCAGGCGACTAGCCGCAGATCGAAATGTTTCACTTTTTCCTCTTTACAGCGCCATCCTGGAGCAACCTTGCCGCTTCCAGCGCATGATAGGTGATTATGAGGTCAGCCCCGGCGCGTCGGATGGACAGAAGGGTTTCCATCATGCAACGGTCATGATCAATCCACCCGTTCTGGGCGGCAGCCTTGATCATGGCGAACTCACCGCTTACGTTGTAGGCGGCTACCGGTAAATCAAAGGCGTTTCGGACACGCCATATGATGTCGAGATAAGGCAGGGCCGGCTTAACCATGATTATGTCGGCGCCTTCGTCCACATCCATGCCCACTTCACGTATGGCCTCATCCGAGTTTGCAGGATCCATCTGATAGGAGCGTCTATCCCCATGCTTGGGGGCCGACTGGGCAGCGTCCCTGAACGGGCCGTAGAATCCGGAGCAGTATTTTGCCGAATAAGCCATAATCGGAAGGGACTCGTGGCCAGCTTCATCGAGGGCCTCACGAATGGCCCCTACCCTGCCGTCCATCATATCAGACGGGGCTACCATGTCGGCTCCTGCTGAAGCGTGTGAAAGAGCCACCCTAACTAGCAGGTCCAGCGTGGAATCATTGTCAACATCATGGTTGAGGAGTACACCGCAGTGACCGTGATCGGTATATTCGCAAAGACAAACATCGGTGATAACGATGAGGTCGGGATAAGCGTTTTTTACCTGACGCACTGTCCTCTGAATAATTCCATCCTTGGCATAGCCTTCAGAACCGACGGCGTCCTTCCTGGACGGTATTCCGAAAAGCATTATCGCAGGGATGCCACGGTCAACAACTTCACGCAATTCTTTGATAAGGACATCCGGTGATAACTGGAAATGACCAGGCATCGAGGCCAACGGGTTTTTAATCCCTTTCCCGGAAATGCAGAAAAAAGGTAAAATAAAATTTTTGACATTCAATTGGGTTTCGCGAACCATTGATCGCAAAGCCTCAGTTCTTCTCATTCTTCGTGGTCTGTATTCCGGAAATCGCATGGCAACTCCGTTAGTCTTGATTCTTTAAAGAATTTATAAGCCTGATTACGGAGAGTGTCAATCCGGGCACAGAAGCCGGGTGTGAGCGCGGCGCCACTCAGGACGGCTCATGTGACCACAGGTATCAAATCATGAAGCGGTGGTTGATCAGCAGAAATGAATAACCGATGCCTTTTCGTATTCGCCCATCCCGATGATGACGCTTTCATGAGCGGAACCATTTTCCGAAAAATTTCTGAAGGCAGCGAGGTTCATTGTGTCTGGCTGACATCCGGCGGTTACATGGGTGGGGCGTTAAAACGCGAGAAGGAACTCTTTGCTGTAGTTGAAATCCTGGGTCTGAAGAGGTCAAACATCCGGCTCTTGAGGCTGCCTGATTTGGGACTGATACAAAAACTTGAAGAAACAGTCGGTTTAATGGTCAGGATTCTTGAACATGTCGATCCCGCGGATGTTTACGTGACCGCGTTCGAGGGCGGGCATCCTGACCACGACTGCGCCAATTTTGTAGTCTTTGAGGCTCGCAAGCGCTCTCAGATGTCGTTCAGAATTATTGAATTCCCACTTTATAACGGTTCCGGAAGTTTTTTTACGTGGCGATGGCGAATAAACGCATTCCCCAATGATGACGGAGTGGAAATAAAACTTCCACTGACTTCGCTGGAAGTAGGGATAAAACACCGCATCATGAGGACTTACTCCAGCCAGTGGATGTACATGGTCCCTGCAAGGCTGGCCACCCCCGAAGAAAAGATGCTCAGGTTGGGAGAACCACATCGCATTTGTGGGCAGGACAGAAACCACACGATCAAGCCACATCCCGGAAAGATGAATTACGAGAGGTGGTTCAACCTGTTCATGAGGATAAAGTTTTCTGACTTTGTCAGAGCAGTTGAGCAGATCAGTTTTCTATCATAGGTTTTTCTGTGACCAGTTTAAACCACTACCCGGCTGTTTGACGATTAGCATTCAACCGTGGTTTGTTCAGAAGTTGGCGCCAACCGGATAGTGGTAGTGCTGTGTCATTCTTCGTCATCACCACAGTCGCAGTTGGGGAGCATCCAACGGAACACGGCCCCAACAGATCCAAAATAATTCGGCTCACTGTAGCCCATGCGAGCGCATTTTCTCTGGGCTTCATCCTCATTCTGGACCGAGAAATAACTGGAACACTTGTAACAGCCCTTTTCAGGGACGAATTTTCGGCAAACAACAAAGACAATACTATGCGCCGTCGCTGGCAGGCCAAATGAGATGACAGTCACTGCAATCAGTAGAAACTTTCGCCAAGTCTTCATTGTCTCCCTCCTCATTCAATTGATCGGTTTCCAACGCTATCGTCTGTCCCAATTATCAGTGTTGCATGTTTTTTTGTCAAATTAACAATGAGTTATTGCAAAATTTTATTTGCCTTCATTGTTAGCCCAGTGATTCATTGGCCAGTTGTTGAGTCAACATCATCACACTCCGGTGAAATTACACCAATACCTGCTATCAAGGCCATGTTGACAGATCACAGCGCCTAAGATAGAAAATTATCATGAAAACGATCAATAAACCCAACACTCGATTCCTGATGGGAAATGAAGCCATTGCCCGCGGAATTATAGAGGCAGGCTGTTCAGTCGCAACCGCCTATCCAGGAACCCCATCCTCTGAGATACTGGAATCGCTCACCCGCTGGAAAAAGGAAATGGGCCACAACATATACCTGGAATGGTCCATAAACGAGAAGGTCGCCTTTGAGGTTGCCTATGGCGCGAGTCTGGCCGGCGCGCGCTCGGCTGTTACCATGAAGATGGTCGGTCTAAACGTGGCATCCGATCCTTACCTCAGCGCAACCTACCTCGGGGTTCGAGGTGGAATGGTTCTCATTGTTGCTGATGATCCAGGCCCTCACTCCAGTCAGACTGAACAGGATTCGCGCTTTTTTGCTTGGCTAGCCAAGGCTCCGGTCCTTGACCCGAGCACTCCGGCTGAAGCTCTTCAAATGATCAGGCGTGCTTACGAATTGTCCGAAAAATACGAAGTCCCGGTCATGCTCAGGCCTTGTCTGAGAGTCTGTCATTCAAGACAGAATGTCACTCTCAATGATCCGGTGGATTCAACATACGCCGGCCCATTTAAAAAGAACTGGACACGCTGGGCCGCCATACCCAAGTTCAGATTAGCGCTGCACGCGGAACTAAACAAAAAATTAGAGAAAATGACGCAGGAAGAGCCTGAATGTTCACTATTTCTGGAGCATCAGGGGTCCTCGGACAAGCTTGCAATAATTACCAGTGGATCAGTATCGTCTCATGTCTTCGATCTGATTCGAGAAGAACCTCAGTTCGCCATGTTCAACGTCTTCAGGATCAATATGCCCTTCCCGGCTAACAAGGCCGCATTGCAAAGCATTGTAGACAATCATCAGAAAACTCTGGTGATAGAAGAGACTTACCCTGTCATAGAACTCCAGATAGACGACAGACGCAAACTGGTTGGAAGGCTGTCCGGGCTTGTTCCATCTCAGGGGGAATTGACACCTGAGGTCGTAGAAGACGTAATTCTGGAGGCCATCGGGGAGAAACCAAGGACACGTCCTGACGTTCAGATCAAGGCCAGGAGGCCATCCCTGTGCGCAGGATGCCCTCACAGGTCCTCTTTCTTTATGTTGAGAAAGGTTTTCGACAAGGGAATTTACCCCGGAGATATAGGCTGTTACACACTTGGCACAAACATGGGGGCGGTCGATACCTGCCTTTGCATGGGGGCCTCAATCGGCATGGCCTCGGGCTTCACGCATGCCCAGTTAGAGGAATCAAGGCCACCGGTTGTGGCCACTATCGGAGACTCCACATTTTTCCACGCCGGCATCCCTGCCTTAATAAATGCTGTCCACAATAAGGCATCATTCACCCTAGTCCTCATGGATAACAGTGTGACCGCCATGACCGGTGGTCAGGTGACCCCCGCATCCGAACAACTTGCCGACGGCTCGGAAGGCACGCCCGTCGATATTGAAGCCATGATAAGGGCCTGCGGCGTCAAATTTCTCGAGGTAGTCGATCCATACAACTTTGAAGAGCTGCAGGCGTCATTCGAACGTTCCTACGAATATTCGGTGAACAAGTCCATGGGTGTCTCTGTAATTATCACCAGAAGGCCTTGTATCCGTGTAAAGGGCGTTCAGTTGTCGTCAGACAGGTATACGGTGCTTGACAATTGTGAGCGCTGTATGACCTGCATCAGAGACCTGGAGTGTCCGGCCATTTCATTTGAAAAAGAATCCAAGAGCGTCGTGATAGACTCCGACACCTGCTCAGGCTGCGGATTTTGCGTTAGTGTTTGCCCCTGCGGGTCAATTACAAGGAAGGTATCATAGAATGAGTCAAATAGTTTTATGCGGCCGCGGGGGACAGGGCATTGTTTTCCTGACCCGACTCATCGGAGATATTGCAACGGCCAAGGGGTTGAATGTGATATCGGCTGAAACGCATGGCATGGCGGTTAGGGGCGGCTCTATAAACAGTTGCGTAAAGATAGGCGAATATAAATCCTCGCTGGTGCGTTGGGGCAAGGCGGATTTCCTCATATCTCTGGATGAGAATGAGACGGAAAACAACAGACATTTCCTGAAAGAGAACGGGATGATACTGGAAAATTCGACCTCTGGGTCAACCAGTGAAACCGTGCGTATAGACGCGACGGGCTTGGCCAGGGAACTCGGTATGGCGCAACTGGAAAACGTGGTAACACTTGGCATGGCCTCAACACTTTCAGGATTCCCGCTCACAACTGACGAGATCAGACAGGGACTGATGCTCGACCCCAGGGACAGAGTCAGACAGATGAACCTGAAAGCTCTTGAAATGGGCATAGCCGCCCATCCATCCAACTTGGTCTGACTGCGGTCCCAAGAGGCTTGGCGTGATTGCAAAACTAAATGCTAGCATAAGTATTATCTAAACATTCTGGAGGCCTTTTGAAAATTGAGGATGTCTTACTACAATTAGCTGACAGGATACTGGATTTTGACGAGGCTTCACTTGCCCAACTCCAGGAGAAATATTTGAACAGGGTTTCTGACTTTACACCCACCCGTGATTGGGAAAGGTCTATAATCGTTTACTTTTTGATCAATTCCGTGCGCGTGAAAAATAAAATATTCAATGACCGGGTCAAGGGCTCTCAGGGCCCGGACCCTTTGAAATCCACGAAGAATCTGTTGAAAATAGTAAAATAGACTCACCTTTTAATTTTTCTTTTAAGTACTAATTACATATATCTGAGATCATGGACGTTTAAAAAATTGTGGAACCTTTTTTTATATTGATTTTCTTATAAAAAAAAGTATAATAAGAATGTCCATCAAAGGCTGGTTCACATTTTGGAAATATTGGATTGTCGCCTATCCTGAGTCAATAGGAAGGGTGTGGTATTATATTGAACAGCCGGGCCGAAAGGAGAAGCGTCATGCCTAAAAGACGTGGGTTAATAACAGGTTGCCTTGTGGCAGCCTTGACGATACTGCCACATTTTGGGACTTTGTCTTGGGGGCAGACCTATGACAACTCGTCACTTATGCAAAGCGGCCAGGATGGGTCAATGCCTCAAGCCTATTATCCGTACTGGCATAATTACCTAGACAATATGCAGCGCGAGGGTGGTTATTACGCGGTAACCGGCAATTACGGCGGAACCCCTATCACGAGCTATTACCCCTCATCTTCTTCCAGTTCGGCGATGAGTCCTGAGGTAACATCCCAGTCCAATATGTATTACAATCCGTCTGATTATTACGGGGCTCAGCAGCAGAGTTATCAGGCCCCTCAGCAGGCATATCAGGCTCCAGCCTACCAAACGCCACAACAGACTTACCAGGCTCCTCAGCAATCCACTGGTGACACAGGCAAGCGATCATCCAAGAAAAACAGGGCTACAGCCCAGACCACTCAGCAGACTCAGTCTTATTACCCTCAGCAACAGGCTTACGGTCAGCAACAGTATCCCCAGCAGGCTTACGGCCAACAGCAGTATCCTCAGCAGCAGTACCAACAACAGCAGGCTTATGGTCAACAGCAGTATCAGCAACAGCAGGCGACTGCAGACGGATCAACAACGTATAGCGCGGATCCATCAGTTCAGGCAGCCCAGCAGAAGGCTTATGAGAGGGCGGTAGCCAGACAGAGAGCCGCTGAACTGGCAGCCCAGCAACAGGCGGCCATGCAGGAACTCCAGCAAACCCAGGCAATGTATGCCGCAGCCCAACAGAAGCTCAAAGAGCAGGAAGTCCGTCAGAAACAGCTTCAGGATGAGTATCACAAGAAGGCGGTTGGAGAGGCCTATGAGGGATTGAGGGCAGCCCAGCAGAGATACTATGAACTGATGGGAGTAAGCGGAGAATCGGGAGCAGGCCCTGCCCGTCAGGCCCAGCAGCAGATGGCGGCCCAACCTCCTCAGTATCCGCAGCAGCAGTATCAGCAACAACCGATGGCGTCAGCTCAGCCTCAGGGTTTTCCGACGGCGGCCTATCCTCAGCAGGGATATTCACCGCCCCCGCAGCAGGCCGGCTATCCACAGGCTGGGGGAAGTCCAGGACTAACGGTAACACCGCCGGGAAGCGCCACGCCTCTGCACATTCAGTCCCAGCAGGAACAGCAACAGCAGCAGGAGACAGGCGGATTCTGGTCAACACTTAAAGAGATTTTCTCTCCACCAACTACCGCTCCGGTTCCAAACCAGAGGAGCATGTTTGACAGCAAAAAGAACAGCATGGATGAATAGAATTCTCTTAGGAAATGCAAGAAGCCCGGCTTTGACCGGGCTTCTTTTTTTGTTATACGAGCCAGTTTGTTTTTATCGTCAGGTTACTTGGATCGAACTAATTCCTGTAGGTTTCCTGGATCATGTCATTGAGGTATTTTTCGGGATTCTCAACTGCTATTTTAGGAATTTCGAATTCCGTGGAACCTGATCTCTCCATCACCAGCTTCAGACCATGATGATAGTTCTGAAAGATTTTACGACAAACGATCAAGGGAGCTTCTGAGCCGTCAAGGGACAGCCTGATCAACTCCCGGAGAGCCTCCCCGGAGAATTTTATCCTTATCCCGTAAATCCTGTAGAATTCTGCTTCAAATGTCTTCACATCGTTTTCGAGTTTAAGATATCGGCGATAGACTGTTTCTGCCGACAATCCCCTTTTGATGGCTGATTCTATCACCAGTTCAAGAGCTTCCCTAGAGAGGGACTGTCCGTAACATGTGACGAACTCATCTGCCCTTGATTCCAGCTCATTCAGGAGATCATCTCTCTCCAGGGAATCCACATCGTCAAAGAGTTCACAGCGCGATGGGTGATATTCATCGGCCAGTATTTCCTGGAGAAACGGCCTGGGGTTGAGCGCGAGTTCGCGGGTCACCGTAAAACGTTTCAGGTCGGACGATGGCAGGACTCGCTCAAACCCGACCAGAATCTTTTCGACCACACTGATTAGCGCCCGGGCGCCGGTTTTTTCCTTATGGGCTTCCTGGGCGATCACCCTGAGGGAATCATCAGTGAATCTGATGTCTATTCCGTATGACTTGAAGTCCTGTTTTTTGGAAGTCACGACACTGGAATACCTATTTTTCAGTATTTTGTAGAGGTCTTCTTCACTGAGGTCTTCGAGGACTGCGACTACAGGAATTCGTCCGACAAATTCCGATTCGAATCCATATTTTATGAGGTCCTCTGCCTTGACTTCCTTGAACAATTCCGAACGGTCCTCTTTCTTCTTCAGTTCCGCCCTGAACCCCAGACCTTTCGAGAAAAGTCTTTTTGACACGATTTCATCTAGGCCGTTAAAGGCCCCGGACACTATGAACAGAATATCCTTTGTGTTAATGGTCCTCTTGAGCCTTTTGCCGGTCTTCTGGAAATGAGCGGCGGCTTCCATCATCGATATGGGATCATGCGCAACCTTGAGATCGACCTCGGTTTCCTCCATGGGCTTCAGGAGGTTTCTCTGGACGCCTGTCCGCGACACATCCAGCCCGATGATGTTCCCTGATGAGGCAATTTTGTCGATCTCATCAACGTAGATTATTCCGTATTTGGCTTTTTCAATATCTCCATCGGCTTCCTGAACGAGATCCCTGACCAGATCTTCGACGTCACCTCCAACATATCCGGTCTCACTAAATTTAGTGGCGTCACCCTTTACAAAGGGAACTCCCAGTTTTTTGGCTATCAGTTTTATGAGATAGGTCTTGCCCACACCGGTTGGGCCTATCAGGAGAATATTGTTTTTTATCCGACCTATTCCCTCGCGGTCTGCGCTGTCGCCATGCTCCTGAAAATAGCGAATTCTGTTAAAATGAGTACAAATTTTGGTTGCAAGAATCTCCTTTGCCGAATCCTGTCTTATGACATACCGGTCCAGGTACTCATGCAACTCCGCAGGTTTCATGTCAAAGCGTATCTGTTCAGGGGATGGTTCAACACTGGCCGTTTTTCCCTCTGAGGTTTCATCCACACCGGGCCACGGTCCAATTTGAGTCCCCATGATTCTGATCCGATTGCCATACTTTTCCGCAAGAAACTCGTTAATTTCCCTTTCGATCTCCTTGGGATCAGGTAAGTTTGTATCTTTCATGGAGTCTTCTGTGTTCATTTCTTTTGGCCTTTCAGTTATCAACTCGTGTTCACAACGCCCGTATCTAACCATGATTCTACTTAAGAATATGTGTAGTGTTCTCTTTCTCGTCAATCAGACCACCCGTATTTCAATATTGTTCCAGTTACCAAAAGACGATTTTACATTGCGCTACTTACAAGTTCAATTGCACGAGTAAGACTATAGGGTTTATTTCAATTAGTATATGGTGTTAGATTTGACAATCACATTGTCAAAGTAATACAATAACTTTATCAGGGATAATTTCTTTTAACTTCACTTCCATCAACAGGCGCTCAAAGGAGGGGTACAGTGAAAAAGGGAATTGGGCCCAATGAATCTGAAGAAATGAGATTAACCCGGCAGATAGCAGATTCAGGAAAAGTCAAGGCTCCTCATAGCGTTGCAAACCGACTGATTGATCAGGGTGGTCTTGCGGGACTGGTTTCGCAACAATCCGGGGGTGATGACATATCAAGGATTGATATCTCGAGCATTCCGGAACTATTGGAAAAGAACCGGAAACTGGAGCAGGAGATAGCTGAATTCAGATTTAGGGAACAGCAGTCATCGCAACTGAACAGTCTGTACAAGGCGGTGGTTGAAACTTCCAAGGACATTATTTCAACAATGACGCTGGATCTGAAATACACCTATGTGAGCCCGTCGGTTATCAATGCCCTTGGTTATACTCCCGAAGAAATGCTCAAGCTCAATGCTCTTGAAATCATGACGCCTGAGTCTCGACAAAGGATAATCACATCTTTGGGGGACTGGTTGAAAAAGGGGGCTGCCGGCATTGATCCATCAGAGAATTCCAGAACTGAGGAGGCCCAGCAATACATGAAGAACGGAGCCATCAGATGGGCTGAGATCACTGGAACTTTCTTGAGAGACGATGATGGAAGGCCAATCGGTATAATGACCACTTCGAGAGATATCACTCAACGTAAGAGGCTTGAAAAACAATTGCGGGAATCTTTCCAGTTTCTTGAGAAGAGGGTCCAGGAGCGGACCGCCGAACTGGAGTCCATGAACGAGATTTTGATGCTGGAAATTCATCAGCGAAAAAAGACTGAAAGATGCCTTTTGCAGAGTGAGAAGCGTTGTGAAGCGATTTTCTCTGCTGCCCAGGATTGCATTTTTATGAAGGACCGCGAATTACGCTACACTCACGTGAACCCCGCCTTGGTAGAAATTACAGGGATGGCGGCCGAGGAAATAATTGGAAACAGGTTTGATGACATCTTTGGCGAGGGAGGAGGCGTCGGCATCAGGAAAGCTGACTTAAAGGCGTTGAATGGTCAAACGGTAGAGTCTGATTATACACTGGAGATTGACAACCGGGCCATAGTGTTGAACTGCATTCGTGTTCCGATTAGGGATGAAACCGGAGCTGTGACCGGTGTTTGCGGAATAGCCCGAAACATAACTGAGAAAACTGAAAGGACGACCAAGAACCTGCCGCTTCCCTCTCGATCCTCCTCTGCAGCTTATGAGGCTACCCTAAGGGACATAGAGTTGGTAGCCGGAGCCGATAGCACGGTTCTCTTTCTAGGAGAGAGCGGATCAGGCAAGGATTATCTGGCCAAGTATCTTCATGAGAGATCCCGGAGGGCTGGGAGCCCGTTTTTCGCTGTAAACTGCGCCGCCCTGCCTCACACTCTTGCGGAGAGTGAACTATTCGGTCACGAGGCTGGGTCTTTCACAGGATCCCGGTCCAAAAAACGCGGATTACTTGAACTGGCAGAATCTGGCACACTTTTGCTAAACGAGATCGGCGATCTGGTCCCAAATGTTCAGGCCAAGCTCCTGACTTTTCTTGATACCCAATCTTTTACAAGGGTGGGCGGTGAAAGGCTTGTCAACATAGATGCCCGAATTCTGGCGGCAACCAACAAGAATTTGGCTGCAGAAGTTGAAAAAGGGAATTTCAGGAGTGACCTGTTCTTCCGACTGAACGTGTTCACGATAGTGGTTCCACCTCTCAGGGAGAGAATCGACGACCTTCCAAAGCTATGCGACGAGCTTTTGGCCGGCTTGTCCAGAAAGCTCGGAGCAGGCTCACCGCCGGGGATAGACTCGAGCGCCATGAGAATCCTCAAGCAATATGACTGGCCCGGAAATATACGGGAACTCAGGAATGTTCTTGAGAGGGCTCTAATACTTTCACAAATGGGAAACATCCAGGAACACCATCTTGGGAACACACTGAAACTGCCGAGAGTATGCCACAAAGCACTAAAGCGGGAGGAGCGACAGGCGTCCAGCTATTCTTCCATGAGGGGAATGGTCAAGGATGTTCAGGAGACACTCATCACAGACGCATTGATCTCAAATCACGGTAATGTTACCAAGACGGCTGCCTCACTTGGCATGACCCGAGACGCGCTCAAGCACCTCATGAAAAAACTTGGGATTCGACGGCATCAAATAATTGACCAGTAGCGGAGAGATTTATAAGGTTGTTTTTTGTCCGTACAGAGCGCACATGACGAGATCCCTTTGTTGAGGCCCCCCGGCGCGGAATCTACAACCACCACCACATTCGTCAGATTCTACACAAGCTTTGCAGTCTGTAGCCTCTATCGGGATGTGTTCGACCCTGTTCCAGGCATTGAGAAGCCCATCTTCAATCGACCCGAGCGCCTTTTCCGGATACAGTCCGCATCGGCAAACAGTTCCAGAGGGTAACACCCCCACGAGATGGCGTCCACAGGTCCAACCGGCTGAAGACCCGTGATAGGATCCTCCAAAGCCATATTTCATTTTTTCCGCTGCTTCTTCTATTGAAACAGCCAAATCCGGCCTGGTTTCAAGACGTCCCTTCACACAGGGATAATCTATACTCCACTCCCTTACCTCAAGTCTTTCAAGCAGTTCGCTCATTTCATCCCATTCGCCAAGATTGCCAGAGTGAATCATGGTGGCAACAGAAAGATCAAGACCAGCGTTCTTCACTGATTGCATGGCTCGAAGCGCCCTGTCAAAAGTTCCCGGACCACGGATGATCTCGTGCCCTTTTTTCATTCCATCCAGACTGATCTGGACCTCCTGGAATTTCAATCTGGAAGCTAGAGTGTCATCAATTGACATTCCATTGCTCAGCAGGACAAACCTTAGAGGAAAGTCAGGAGCCAATTCGTTCAGGCTGTCGAACCCCCTGTAAAGAGTCGGTTCTCCCCCGCTGATCAAAACCCTAAGTCCCTGCATGAGGCTGAATTCTTCCAACAATGGACGAATGAGCTGTTCCGGAAAATCCTGGGGTTGATCTTCCCCCAAATAGCAATGAGCGCATTTGAGATTGCATCTAAAAGTTACGAGCCATTCCAGATAACGCAGCGATGGTATTGGAGATGAGCCGGAAACCATTTTTCTTGATCTGGGGGCAGGCGAGCAATCCAGAAGACCCTCTGACACGCAAAATTCCAGGAACTCTACATCAGGGGCCAGAATCTCGACAGTTTGAGAACCGTCACATCTCTTCAGAAAGTCAAAACCTTCATCGTTGACCTCATAGAGTTCATCTTGCAGAATGTTGTAAATATGCGGCGTCTCGAGGCGCTTGAGGGCTGAGCCTTCATTTAGAGTGAGGTAGGCGTGAGGTCCGATTTCCCGGCATCCGGCAAGTATTAGATCATTCTTCTCAATCAATCCCGACTGAAGGGCCTGCGATAAAACAATAAGGCCACCGCACGGCTTGCAGTCCTCAGGTGGAATATCAGAAGTAAAGTCACATCCTTCAATGTAAAAAGGGCAGAATTCGCAGACTGTTGATCTTAGGAAGGATTTCAGGAAAAGAGAATCAAAAGCCTCTGAGGACTTCTCAAGTCCAGTCAGAGGCTTAAATTCAGACAGAACCGAGGCCAGTGTGTAACCACGGCACCTTTCTTCTTCTTTACGATTAGGCTTGTAAAACGAGCAGTTAGCCCGGCAAATACATTCATCCGGCTCAAACCTGGTCATAATTGTCTCCCCTACACCGGACGAAAAATTGCCTACGCTAGATTAGCAAGAGCTTTTGCACTTGCACATACCTTTGGTAACTTTAGCCACTTTTCTGATCTTCATTTTGTCCTCCAGTAATTTTTTTGAACTATTTTAAAAATAGCCATACCAGAGGTTAGTGTCAATTCCTTTTTTTTCTAACACCTCAAGAACATTGACTATTCACACATAAGCCCGTTTCATGCCATCATGCTGATACATCCCATATATTTATAACACCTTGTGCGACGTATGCGAATAATAATGGCATCCACAAATAGTCATGAGCCTCAAAACGCGCATGGTAGCCAGGGCGGTTACAGTCCTCAGTTACTAGTGAATTCAAAATGTTACAAATACGGTCAAGCCCAGTTAGCAAAATGCCGGAAGATTGTTTTCAGAAAACTCAATCCGGGATGACTGCTTTTACAATTTTTTCATCAACTGGTTGGCAGCAGTCAGCATTGGATCCCATACCGGTGAGAATGGTGGAGCATATGCCATGTCACACTGGAAGAATTCATCTACTTTCATGCCGGCGTGCAATGCTACAGCAATTGAATTGATCCTGTGAGCGCATCCCTCTTTGCCGACCATTGCTCCACCCAGCAGTTTTCCGGACTTACGATCTGCCACGAGATGGACATGAATTGTCTGATTACCTGGATGGGCGTGGGCCCTGGATCTGCTCTTGATGACTTCCCCAACGGCATCAAAGCCCTCTCTGGAGGCTTCATCCAAAGAAAGCCCAGTTCTGGCTACTTCCATGTCCAGCGTCCTGAAAACGGCAGTGCCGACAATGCCGGGCAGTTCCACCGTGTCAATGACCAGATTATCGGCAACTGCCCAACCAGCCCTGTTGGCTCGAAGGGCGAGGGGGATCCAGACTCTCTTTCCTGTGACTACATGAAATGCATCGGCGCAATCCCCAGCGGCAAAAATGTCTGGGTCAGAGGTCTTCATGAATTTATCTACCGCAATCGAAGATCGGGGCCCAGGTGTAATGCCGGCGTCTGAAGCAATTTCGGAGTTGGGAGTCACTCCGACACTTATCAGCACCATATCAGTCTGGATTTCCCCTTCATTGGATTCAAGCGCCAGGCTGGAACCAGATTTCCGGACGGATTTAGGCTCGATCCCAAAGTGCAGTTGTATGCCTTTTTCCGTCAACTCTGAACTTACGACTTCAGACATCTCCTGCGGTAGGTACGGAATGAACCGTTTGGATGGCTTAACCATGTGGACTTCTATGCCTCTTTCATGAAAGGCTTCTGCCATTTCCAGTCCGATGTATCCCATGCCAATGATGACAGCCTTACTGACTTTGTTCTCCGCCATGAATCTTTTGACAGCCCTGCCGTCTTCAAGGGATTTTAGGGCTAGAACGCCGGGCAAGTTTACTCCCGGCATGTCCGGGATTACAGGACGCGCTCCAGTGGCAATTAACAGCTTGTCATAATGCAGTTCAGATTCATCACCGGCCTTACCGGTGTGAACGACTTTCCTTGCCTTGGGGTCGATCGAAATGGCCTTTCGCCCAAGCATCAGGTCAATACCCTGCTTTACCTTGAACACTTCGGCTTTCCTGACAATCAGGTCATCCATTTCCCTTCCGGGAACCGCGATATTGTATGGCATTCCGCATGCTGAATAAGAGACATCTGAGGTTTGTTCAAGAACGGTGATTTTCAGATCCGGATGGTTCCTTCTAGCCTTGGATGCGGCGCTCATACCGGCGGCATCGCCACCTATTACCAAGAAATGCATTTAGATCCCCCTTTCCTTGATATGACAGAAGCTTGGGAAGACACTTTCAGTATAACCCAAACTGGTTAAAGAGCAATCAAGCCATCTAAGCCGAGGCCTTCACAGGAGCTTGAAATGACTGCACCCAGGTTTTGCGTCAACCTTAGCGACCCAAGGCGGGTAAGATCAGTTGACAAGTCGCTTCAAGGCCAGCTTGAGGGCTGATTCCAGACCTATATCCGGGCCATTTTCTTTTATTATAGCCAAAGCCATGGATTCGGCGAGTTTTTCCTTGTATCCAAGATTCATTAGAGATGAAACAATATCTGATTGCACATCTGGCGTGGATCCTCCGACCTGTGGAGATACGCCAAATGTTTGGCTTTTCTTCAGTTTTTCTTTTAATTCAAGAACAATTCTCTGAGCCGATTTTTTCCCTATGCCGGGAATGGATGACAGTTTTTGAATATCACTGTCGATCACGGCCAACTTAAAGGCATCCGGAGGAATTCCTGAAAGGATATTGAGTGAGGTTCGGGGTCCTATTCCTGAGACGCCTATGAGCATCTCAAAGAGTGTCTTTTCCTCAGGTGAGGAAAATCCGTAAAGCTCTAGTGAATTTTCTCGTAGAGCCGTGTGGACATGCAAAAAGGCTTCTCCGTCATGTGGAAGTGACTCCAGAGTCACTAGTGATACAGATACGTCGTATCCGACACCCTGCACATCCACCACTACACGGTTGATGCCACGAAATATTATCTTTCCTCTCAAGCAGGCAATCATGTTTTTACTTTTGGCGGACGAAATATATGGGAATGGTAGAGCGCCATTGCGAGGGCATCCGACTGGTCCGGGGATTTCAGTTCCTTTAGACCGAGTATTTTTGAGACCATGAACATCACCTGGGATTTATCCGCCCTACCGTATCCTGTGAGCCCTTTTTTGATCTCCAACGGGCTATATTCGACTACATCAAGCCCGTTTGCTTCACCTAAAGCCAGAATCACACCCCTCGCCTGGGAAAGTTTTATCAGGCTCTGGCTGTTGGTAGCATAAAAAAGGGATTCCACTACCATGATTTCCGGCCTGTGGGTCTTTATGACTTCGTCCAATTCACAGTGAAGCGCATATAACCTTTTTGATTGCAATGCTGTCTTAGGGGTCTTTATGACGCCTCCAGCCCTGAATCTCGAAGCGGTACCGATCCTTTCAACGATTCCATAGCCGGTGATCACACTACCAGGATCGACACCAATAATTATCAACTCTTAATACCTGCTAATACTTTTGACAGTGAGTCTGAGCACGGATCAAATTGTGGGGTTGCTGAAACTCCCACAAACAGGTGTTTCCAAAAAGCAAACAGGATGAGACCATCCCCGAGCAGAAATAAATTCCTAGGCCGACAGTTTCAGCATTTCTTCATCTGAAATATCAAAATTCGCATAGACATTCTGAAGATCTTCGTGATCATCCAGGACGTCCATCATTTTGAGCATCTGTTCAGCTTTTTTTCCATCAAGTTTGACGCTGTTCTGAGGGATCCTGGTTATGGACGCCTCCTCTATTTTCCAGCCCTGATCCTCAACTGCCTTGCGAACGGTTTCAAATTCTGCGGGGTCGGTGGTTATCTCAAACATGTCGTCTGCCGTGCTGACATCCTGTGCGCCGCTTTCAAGGGCTAATTCCATTACCTGGTCCTCGGTCAATCCAGTGGAAGGAATGCTTATCACGCCCTTTTTCTCGAATATCCAGCTAACACAACCTGATTCGCCGAGATTTCCGTTATACTTGTCAAAAATGTGTCTGATCTCAGCAACGGTTCTATTCTTGTTGTCGGTGAGCGCTTCAACGAGTACAGCGACTCCTCCAGGACCATACCCTTCATAGGTAATTTCCTCATAACTGACTCCGGCTATTTCTCCTGTTCCACGTTTGATAGCCCTGTCAATATTGTCCTTAGGCATGTTGGCGGTTCTTGCGGCATTCAGGACGGTTCTGAGTCTGGGATTACCCTCTGGGTCACCCCCGCCCATTCTTGCCGCTATAGTGATTTCCTTGATGATTTTTGAAAATATCTTGCCTCTTTTCGCGTCTGCAGCGCCCTTCTTGTGCTTGATGGTGCTCCATTTATTGTGGCCGGACATTCTTATACCCTCCGTTCAGCTTGCTTTCTGAAATATCTCTTCGCCTGATTCTCCGTCAAGGTCAGTAAAAAGTAGTGGCTTTCAAATAAAATCAAATCCATGGGCTAGAAAACGTGTGCATTCATGATGACATTTCTTGACTATCACGTATGCAATAATCTTTCAATATTCACGAAAAAGGACCGTTGGTCAAGACGAAGACTTGCCAAAACTGCAGACGGCTAGTAAACAAATTATTATCCGAGGCTGAGTCTTCGGCGTATGAGAACATCAATCCGGCCTCGAGAGGCTTTGCTGGCTGGATGCGAGGATTAATGAGTTCAGAGCGCGTCGTGTCGTCTGGAGCCATTTCTGAAGAATGCGAAAATGAGGGTAGTCTAAGGCCCAGAAGTCTAAGTGAATACATTGGTCAGGAGCGAATAAAGGACAACCTTTCCCTGTTCATCGAAGCCGCTTCAAGGCGTAGTGAGGCTTTGGATCACATATTATTCCATGGACCTCCCGGTCTTGGAAAGACCACACTGGCAGGCATCATAGCAAGGGAAATGGGCTCGCAGATCAGGGCTACCTCAG
>CALDNG010000188.1 GCA_937915285.1 uncultured Desulfomonile sp.
GTATTGTGTTCATCTGGGATCGTTTTCGGGGCCGGTTTTTTCAACACCTTAAAGGCTACCTACCTGAAAGAGGCCCAAGAAATAATGGCAATGTATCATGCAGACGCTACGATTAACGGTTTAAAATACGATCGTCATTCGGAGGCTACTGCTTTTGAAACTTTTACTCAGGCGATTCGTATTGCAGGGGATTCGATCAAAAATGATCCTTTGGGGATTCCCCTGATTCCTAACTGGAATCGGGTATTTTCGGCCATCCCCGACTTCGGTGATAAGCTGGTGTCAGCCGTGGATGAAGACAACAGAGCGTTTTTTATCTGACCTGACAATTGCTGCGGAGAGTTCTTATGAAGTATGTCAGTTCGTTGAGGCCATTTATGGTCAGCCGATTGGAAGGGCTTGAAAGAGCCGATGTGGTTGTGGGAATACCGTGTTTTAATAATGATTCCACCATCGGTCACGTCATCAGGATGGTGTCGGATGGCTTGAAGGCTCACTACAAGAGTCTTCGTCCCCTGATTGTCATAGCTGATGGCGGATCAACAGATGATACCAGGGATGTTGCAAAAGGGGCTGAAATAGGACCTTGGCAGGAGAGGCTCATCGGTATTTACCGCGGAACCCCCGGCAAAGGCACAGCCATAAGAATGATACTGGAATCAGCTCATCTGGTCAGCGCCAAGGCGTGTATGGTAGTGGACTCGGATCTAAGAAGTATTACCAGCAGGTGGGTAAAAATGATGCTGGATCCAATCATAGAGCACGATTATGATTTCGTCGCTCCAATCTATACCCGTTACAAATATGATGGGACTATAACCAACAATATTGTTTACAATCTATGTCAGGCGGTTTTCGGAAAGAAAATCCGTCAGCCGATTGGTGGGGATTTTGCTTTTGGAAAAAACATGGTCAGTCACTTCATATCTCAGGACGTCTGGCATACAGATGTTGCCCGTTTTGGAATTGACATATGGCTGACGGTCCAGGCGATAATCAAGGATTTCAAGATTTGCCAGGCCCATTTGGGACGTAAGATACACGACGCAAAGGACCCGTCGCAACATCTGGGCCCTATGTTCAGGCAGGTTGTCTCAACCCTCTTTTCCTTAATGGAAGAAACCGAATCCCACTGGAAGGCCGTAGATGGCGCCATGGAAATTCCGGTTTTCGGGGAGGCAGGTTCAGAGGAGCCCGACCCGATAAAGATCAATTATCCCAAGCTCGTAGATTCTTTCAAGTCAGGTTTTGGCAGTTTTGGAATTCTATGGAAGGAAGTGTTCTGTGAAGACTGTTTTGCAGCCATTGTGGCTGCAGCAAAAATGGATGAGGAAAGATTCAGGTTACCTACCGACACATGGGTCAGGATACTCTACGAAATTGCGGGAGCCTACCATAACTGGCCAACTAACCGCCGAAGGCTGGTTGATCTGATGACCCCTCTGTATTACGCAAGGGTGGCCTCTTTTGTAAATGAAACATCAGACATGAGTTCATTTGAGGCGGAAAAACTTGTGGAGCAGCAGGCCAATTTCTTTGTTGAGGCGAAGGACTATTTGGTCAGTTCTTGGGACACTCCACATGCCTGCAGCCAAATTTTTGTGACCGAAGCAAAACGGCTTGATGATCAATAGCCGGATCATGAATTGCAGTTCCAGTAGATCAAGCTCCTGGTTTCATGAATTTGTCGCAGAATTCGAGGGTTATGGCCCTCAGGTCGTCATCCAGGATTTGGAGAACCTTCGAGCTTATAAACTCGGGAACCCCGTAGTATGCCTCGGATATTCCACCGGTGATACATGCCAGGGTATCACTGTCGCCACCAAGGGAAATGGCCAGCCTTATGGAGTCTTCAAATCCTTCGGATTCCAGGAATGCAATGATCGCCTCGGGGACAGTTTTCTGACATGATTCATTGAATTGATAAACCGGACGGATGTCATCACATGTTCGGTCAAGGTCGTATCCGAAGCTCGAGGAGAGGTGTCTTTTGATCTGGAGTTTGTCCGCCCCATTCCTGGCAAGAAATATCGCAGTGGCTGTGGCCTGGGCTCCTTTAATGCCCTCCGGGTGATTATGTGTGAGCGCAGTATAGACTCTGGATTGATGCAGAACCTCCTCCAGGGATTCGAAAGCGAAACCTGCAGGGCTTATACGCATCGCTGCCCCATTCCCCCAACTGTTGTAGGGTCCACTTTGTGATGACCTGGCCCATTTATGGAAACTGCCCCCATACCCTGCGTGAGGATAACGGTGATAATACTTTTTCATCAGGGCTCCATAATCAGAACCTCTGAGGATTGCCTCAGCCAGAGCCACTGTCAGAACACTATCATCAGTGAAGAAACATTCCGGCCTAAAAAGGGTAAAGTCCTTAGTTTTAATGTTGTTCCATTCGTAAACTGAACCTATAATATCACCGGCTAGCGCTCCAATC
>CALDNG010000189.1 GCA_937915285.1 uncultured Desulfomonile sp.
ACTCGGCACAATCATAATGCATCTACATGGAGCTTACTTCAGTGATGAACCGGCTCCTTTTTCAGGAAATCAAGGAACCACAAATATTTTAAACGCTATACAAGACCAAAATGTTAGCATAATGTTTTTCAATGAAGCAAACGAGTTTATAGACGATCGTCTCCGCAAATTTCAGGAAAACACCCCTGAACGCAATTATCTCCAGAAATTGAAAGATGGGTTGAAGGGAGTACATTCTTGGATGGAGTTTATAACTTTGGCCTTGAAAACCGCAGACAAGATGGGATTGATGTCAAAATTAGCAGCTATATTTTGATAGGGACATTAGAGAATTGAAAACTGTATAAAGGAAATCAGAAGCACATTTTCTATTTGGCTATCGCCAAGGTCAAAAAATGGATGATAAATTTGAAGTTATTGTCAAATCATTCCAACCGAAAAAGGGTTATTTTTTTCATAACATGTTGACCTGAGGGGAAGATTGTTGTTGTAACAATAGTGGAACAAACGCAAGGGGCAAGGGTTGCTCGGGAGAATGCTTGCCATGAGTGATCTCCTTGTGAGAGGCGCATGGCCAAGTCCTGGAATGATGTCCGGAATGTATCATGAATCTCTATGGAGTCATATGTCATGGTCGAGTCTGAAACTTTGGCGTTATTCCTTGGGATAGGCCTGATAGTGACCGGTTTTGTTTCGGTATCGAAGGGCCGGACATGGGTCAACAGTCACGGTGGCTGGAAGATAAGAACTGTTGTGAGAAGTGAAGATCCTATCCTGTTCTGGATCATTACAGTGTTCCTATACTGGGTATTCGGTTCATTTTTCGTGGTTTGTTCTATCGTATTTTCACTGCAACAGTCCGGATATTTCAGACGTTTGCCCTTTGAGTGAATATCCGGAAAAGGAATTTCAGTCAAAGGGACTTTAACTCGTTCTGTCCGTTTTCCGGTAGCCATGAACTACAAAGAGTGATTGACCGTTCCCACCAGTGGATTATAATGTGGTTGGAATTGGCAATATCCTGGAATTACGAGGACAAGGAACCACAGTGTCCGGTGGCTGGAGAGAAAAAATGAAATTCGACGCTGATGATGGCGATTGTCGGACATCATCCGGAGTTGGGTTGATGAGCCGCGGCATTCTATCCAGGCGAGACTTCCTGCATATCAGTTGCGCTGCAATCACTCTGGTAGGGGCGCTGGATGCGTGGGGTTCCAAAAAGGATCGTCTGATCATCATCAAACAGGCCAAGGGAATAATAATAGGCGACCCGACGAAATGTGTCGGTTGTCGCAGATGTGAACTTGCCTGCACGGAGTTTAATGATGGCAAGTCTAGCCCTTCCACATCGAGGATCAAGGTCACCCGCAACCTCAACTTTGGTCCTGCGGGAGTTCAGGACGGCCAGCGTGGGCGAGGCTCCTGGGGCAACGGCCTGGTGATTCAGGACACCTGCAAACAGTGTCCGCATCCGGTTCCCTGCGCAAACGCATGTCCGAATGACGCCATAGTCATGAACCCTCAGACAAACGCCAGGGTGGTTGATCCGGCAAAATGTGTAGGATGCAAGATGTGCCTTGGGGCTTGCCCGTGGGACATGATGTCGTTCGACGCAGAACTCAACCGGGCGACTAAATGTTTCCTGTGCGACGGCAACCCTAAATGCGTTTCAGCATGTCCTGCTGAGGCCCTTACCTACGTATCATGGAGGGACCTCACACGCACGGATAAGCCGAGAGTATCACCGACGGCCATTATGCCACAGGAAAAAGCAACCCTGTGTAATGACTGCCACTCAAGATAAACAACAGGAGAACATGGACATGTCCAGGCCAGGCGGCTGGGTAGGCAAAGTACTTCGTGTCGATCTTTCCAACAGGAATATCTCGACTGAAGACACTATCGAGCGGTTCAAGGATTATATTGGTGGTACAGGCATAGGCTACAGGGTGATATGGGACGAGGTCCCTACAGGAGTCCGGCCGTTTGATCCAGAGAACAGGATCATATTTGGAGTTGGGCCTCTAGCGGGAACCGGCGCTCCGTGTAACGGCAGGACCGCTGTGACGACTCTTTGGCCGACCTGCTGGCCGAAGCCTCTGGTGGCGACGGGTCATATGGGAGGCCATTTTGCCGCTGAACTCAAGTATGCGGGGTTTGACGCCATAATCATTCAGGGCAAGGCGGACAGACCGGTCTGGCTACAGGTTACGGACGGTAAGGCCGAAATAAAGGACGCCGGCCATTTGTGGGGACAGGGCATCAGGCGGACTACCGTGGACATTAACAGGTTGATGGGCCCATCCGCATGCGTGGCGGCAATCGGTCAGGCGGGAGAGAACCTTGTCCCGATGTCGGTGGTGATGAATTCGTTTTCCCACAGCGCCGGGGGAATCGGCTCGGTGATGGGATCAAAGAACCTGAAGGCCATCGGAGTCCGTGGGACAGGAAGCGTGCGCATAGCCGCCAAACCGGAGGAGTGGGAAAAGGCTGTAAATATGCACCTGTCCATTCTGGGAGCGAACAACCAGCATGTGGTCCCAAGCAGTCCTCAGCCCTGGGCGGAATATTACGGTCCTTCCCGTTGGCTGGCCTCAAAAGGTAGGGCCTGGGGCGCTGCTGAGCCGGCCATTGATACCGGCCCCTGCGAGCCGCACAACCTCAACAGAATAGCCTATCGCAGCAATCTGGCGGCGTTTTTCCTCGGGGAAAAGGCATGGAAATACACTGTTCGCGGCAACGGCTGTTCGAGTTGCCCGATACGATGCCATACGATGCTGAAGGTCCCATCGGTCTCGTCCAAGTACGGAATCTCTGCGCTTGGTCAGAACACCTGCTCTGGACTGGTATTGGGCAGGGAATTCTTCAGGTCGTTTCCTGATGGCCCAAGGGGCGAGACTGCGATAGAGGCATGCATGGTCGGCATGAGTCTGGCGGACGATCTTGGGGTCTGGGAAAATTATGGGCAGTTGCAGCGGGATTTCAAGGAACTCTATTACTCAGGAATGTTAAAGAATAAAATAGGTTCTGACGAATTCAGGAGCTATTCCTGGGACAAGTTTGAAAAGGGCGACCCGGGGTTTCTATTCGAGATCATTCCGGCTATAGCCGAAAAGAGGGGTGAACTCGGGACTGTCCTGGGCCTCGGGACGGGATACCTTCTCGAAAAATGGAATATCCCTGAAAAGGATTGGGGCCAGGATCAGAAGATAGCTTACTGGAAGATGGGGCATCCGAAGCATCACTCAAGTGAGGACGCTGGACAATGC
>CALDNG010000190.1 GCA_937915285.1 uncultured Desulfomonile sp.
AGGGCCTCCTCATAATCCTGGTCTACCCCGTGACCCTCTTCGTACATCATGGCCAGGTTATAATGAGCTGTGGCGTCATCCTGATCGGCGGCAAGTTTGTAATAATAGAGCGCCTTAGCATAATCCTGACTAACTATCTTACCTTCACAATATATGGTGGCTAGATCGCATTGAGCTGGCGCATAACCTTGATCCGCTGCCTGTTTGAAATAGCCCAGAGCCTCATCATAATCCCTGGAGGCACCGTAGCCGTTTTCATACATGATGGCTAGATTGTATTGCGCCTTGACGTTACCCTGATCGGCGGCAAGTTTGAAATAGCGCAAGGCCTGGAAATAATCTTGTTCAACACCTTTTCCCTCAGCATACATGACACCTAGATTGTGTTGAGCACGCGCATAGCCTTGATATGCCGCAAACACGTAATACCGAAATGCTTCGGTGTAATCCTGAGGCCCACCCTGGCCATTTGCAATCATTGTCGCAAAGTCGCACTGGGCTGGAGCATAGCCTTGATCGGCAGCTAGTAAAAAATACCTTAGAGCTTCCTGATAGTCCTGCTCAATGCCTTGACCGGCCTGATACATTACTGCCAGATTGTACTGGGCAACCGTCACCCCATTGTCGGCGGCAAGTTTGAAATAGCGCACCGCCTGGGAATAATCCTGTTCAACGCCTTCGCCTGTTTGATAGGCTACTGCGAGATTGTTTTGAGCAGCCACGTGACCTTGATCGGCAGCGAGGGTGTAATATCTTATCGCCTCTGAAAAATCCTGGGATACTGCGATCCCATTTTCGTACATGACAGCAAGCTCGAACTGTGCCTCGGCATGCCCTTGGTCAGCGGCAAGCATGTAGTATCGCAGCGCTTCAGAATGGTCCTGCGGTAACCCGTGGCCCTTATCATACATCGTTGCAAGGTCGAACTGCGCTGGAGCATGACCTCTCTGAGCCGCCAAATAAAAGTAGCGTAGAGCCTGAGAGATGTCCTGAGCTACCCCTTTCCCCTGAGCATACATGTTGGCAATATTGTACTGGGCCACGGGGTTGCCCTGTTCAGCAGCGAGTTTGAAATATAGCATGGCCTGAGAATAATCCTGGCGAACCCCTTCTCCCGTTGCATACATGACGGCCAGATTCAGTTGCGCCTGGGAATATCCCTGATCAGCGGCAAGCTTGTAATATCTCAAAGCCTCGGATAGATCTCGTGGAACACCTCTGGCGTTCTCATACAGGTTGGCCAGATCGAACTGGGAAGGCACATGACCTTGGTCCGCAGCCATCTTGTAATAACATAGGGCCTCAGAGAAATCCTGTGCAACGCCCTCCCCTTTCGAATACATTACCGCCAGGTAGTGCTGAGAAGGCACATAACCTTGATCGGCAGCAAGTTTGAAGTAGCGTAGAGCCTCCGGGTAATTCTGTGGAGTGCCTTCTCCCCGTAAATACATGACGGCCAGATAGTGTTGGGCCATTACATAGCCCTGGTCTGCAGCAAGTTTGTAATATCGCAGGGCCTCCAAGTAGTCCTGCCGAACTCCCTGCCCATTATCATACAGGATGGCAAGATCGAATTGAGCAGGAGCATAACCCTGATCAGCGGCAAGCCCGTAATACCCTAGCGCCTGCTGGTAATCCTGCTCGACACCTTCTCCTTTTGCATACATGAAAGCTAAATAGTGGAGTGCAGGAGCATAACCCTGATCAGCGGCAAGTTTAAAATACCGGACAATCTCCAGATTGTCCGAAGAGCTTGCCTGCCCCTCATAATAAAGGATGGCGAGGTCGCATTGCGCGGCGGCATAACCTTGATCGGCAGCCAGTTTGTAATACCGCATGGCCTCGGAATAGTCCTGGTCAACACCCTCCCCCTTTTCATACATAGTGGCCAGATCATATTGAGCCGAGGCATAACCCTGGCCTGCAGCAAGCTTTAGATAAATCAACGCCTGAGACAAATCCTGTGGCGTCCCCTTACCCTCGGAATAAATCTCGGCCAGATACCGCTGGGCAGGAGCGTATCCCTGCTCCGCGGCAAGCTTGTAATAGCGTATGGCCTCGGAACGATCCTGATCGACGCCCTCCCCCTTTTCATACATGACTGCCAGGTTGTGCTGAGCTAGAGCATATCCCTGGTCTGCAGCAAGTTTGTAAAAAACTAACGCCTCTGTGTTATCGGCGTTTACACCCAATCCGTTCTTGAACATAAAGGCGAGGTTATATTGAGCGACAGCGCTACCCTGATCCGCAGCCAAACTGAAATAATACAGCGCTTGCGAATAATCCTGTGATACGCCGTCGCCCGTGGAATACATAACCGCCAGATTGTGTTGAGACGCGGCATGGCCCTGGTCTGCGGCGAGCCTGTAATAATGCAACGCCAGCGAACTATCCTGGTCCACCCCTCTACCATGATCATACATTGAGGCCAGATCGAATTGAGCAGGAGCATATCCCTGCTCTGCGGCAAGCCCGTAATAATGCGCCGCTTGAGAGTAATCCTGTTTGCCTCCCTGGCCCTTTTCATAAATGACCGCCAGGTTGTACTGAGCCATGGAGTTACCCTGGTCTGCTGCCATTTTGTAATAGCGTAACGCCTCTGAATAATCCTGATCTACTCCCTCACCATTTTCATAGGTCATAGCCAGAATGTACTGGGCGACGGCATAACCCCGGTCGGCTGAGAGCCTGCAATAACGAATGGCTTCGGAATGATCCTGATCAACACCTTGGCCTATTTTGTACATTACGGCCAGGTTGTATTGAGCAATTGCGTTACCCTGTTCCGCCGCCTTTTGATAATACTGCAACGCTAACGTGTAATCCTGATCTACTCCATCCCCTCTTTCATACATAACGGCCAGATTGTGTTGAGCCAGCGAATAGCCCTGGTCTGCGGCAAGCCTGTAATAGCGCAGAGCCTCGCCAAAATTCTGATCTGTCCCCAGGCCTTTGTCATACATTATGGCCAGATTGAATTGCGCAGGCGTGTGGCCCTGGTCAGCAGCGAGTTTGAAATATCGCAGGGCCTCAGGGTAATCCTGCTCAACACCTTGAGCGTTCTTGAACATGACAGCCAGATTGAATTGCGCAGGCGCATAACCCTGGTCAGCAGCGAGTTTGAAATATCGCATAGCCTCAGGGTAATCCCTGCCTACAAACTCACCGTCCGAATAAATCAAACCCAGATCATTTAGGGCTTCCTTAGAATTGTTATCAGCCGCCATCCTGTAATAGTTTAGCGCCTGTGAGTAATCCTGAGGAACCTCTTCTCCTCTTGCAAACATTGAGGCTAGCTGTCGCTGGGCCTCTGCATGGCCTTTCTCTGCAGCAAGTTCGAAATGATGTAGCGCCTGTACGTAATCCTGTGAGTCATCGGTCCCCAAATAATATTTTAGCCCAATATCAAACTGAGCAGACCCATCATCGTTCATGTCGGTGTGGATGCTGTTAAGCCATTCAAAATATTCCGACATTTAAGTCACCCTTGGAAATTTGTTCAAAAAAGGATGGATCGTTCATTCAAGGTAGAACCGACACTTCACCGAACATTTAAATTGCATACGATCATCAGTCTGTCTGCTTGAGTTTGTTCACTCATTATCAAGAACCGTTGTTAACCTGTAGTCGTTATTGACAGAAAAGTTTCTCAATTTTTGTTTTACTCAAAATTGAAATGAACCGGGTTCGGGTGAACGCCCTTGAGACAATCATGTGAAGCGAGCGCCACCCAATACGTTCATGAACAGACTTGATTTTTCTTTGGTAAGTCCTGTCTGCAGGAGGCGCCATTGGCTATCGGCAAGTCATCTATTAAACCGCATCTGGCGCATAGTCAAGACGAGATATACAAGAACTTTCTCCATTTTCACTTTTGGTGAACCACTACCTCCCACCATTACTCAATAAATCATCACTCACTCTTCAATTTTTGGGGTATGTTTTGGTAAAGGTTACAGCGTTTTGGACTGGCTGGGTTTTAAAACGAACTAATAAAGCTGCAACGGAATTCATCCGTGGCAGCTTACGATTGCCTTTGAGTCTGGGCTCCTTTTGAAAAAATTGATCCTATAGGGCAATTATGAAGCCCAAGAGTAAAAATGGCGCAGATCTTCCGAACCAATTCTATTGATCAAGCCTTTTGCGATCGAAGCCCCAAAAAGATGTAGGACCATCCATTAACAATCAATTCGACTGATACAACAAGACCGATAACCCAGAGACCGGACACGGGCCACTGCAAGAGTATCATTGCTCCGAGGACGACGGAAATGATACCGGAAATAAACGGCATAAGCCAACCACCGGCTTCACGAAGTCCGAGAGCCATTATCACCCTGGTCAACCCTACCAGCATCAGAATGCCAGCTACGATAAGCGTAAGAATCAATTTGGCCTGAATGGGATTCGAGAGTATTGTGACACCTGCGAACAAGTACAACAGTCCTGTAAAAGCAGGGTACAGGATGTTTTTGAACCCTTTTTGCTTGGCAGCATCAGCAAACTCAGCTCCCGAAGCAATGATCATCATGACCCCAAAGAGCAATATGCTTGCCGTGGTCACAGCGAAGGTCATGCCTAATCCTGTAAATCCCAGGATTAGAAATCCGATCCCAATAACGACCAACCATAAGCGGTTGGGGTGCTTTTGCTCCGTCGCCGGGTTGCCGGGCACTTTTACGTTAGATCCTGTGGCCATCAACTCTACTCCTTATTGAAAAGAATTTTTACCCCCCTAAAATGTGTTACTTTTGAACAGCTTAACATTAAGGACGCCTTAGAGGCTCGCGTCTTACGGGAATCTATGTGAATTTCAAACGAGTTTCGGTAAAACTTGTAAGCATGCGCTATGCAAAGCGCTTCTATAAAAATGTCAGCGACCGTGAGTGTCTGCGACTTTTGCCAGCATTCTCATCAGCCCGACACAGAGGATGAAGATGGATTCGATGTTAAGATTGTCTGGGGCTGTATCATCCACAAGCGTTTTAAGGAATGATTCCAGACCATCTTCGGACTTCCAGTAACATATCAGGATTTTCAACCGCGGCAAAAGGTCCAGGGCAATGGAGATGTCAGCGTCTACCGGTGAAGGTTCAGGCCGTCCGTTGAAAACCTGGATCATTGTCTCAAACAGATCCGGATTGGCGTCGGCAATTAATCTTAGTGGAGCCTCAAACTGCTCTGTAAAAAGGGGTCCCCAGGAGACTCCGTCCCTCAGTTCTCTGAATGGTGTCCATCTTCCGGAGAACGGTTTTCCAGAACATGATATTACGTAGTTTAGCAACGGCACGGTTATCCATGCGTGAACGTGACAGGCTGAAGAAACACCACCGTCAGGAGAAACGAAGAAATCCCTTCCAAGTGACTTGATTGCCAACCGCTCTCCGGAGAGGCTCGCTCCCAGTCTCTCAACCGATGACTGAAAGTCAACTGAGTTGATCTTTTTTTTCAACGGACCCAGTGACTTTTGATATTCCTGCTCCATCATCATCCAATTAGGAGAATGACTTCCATGCTGTTCAAGCAGGCTGTGGTCTAGGTACGGACATGCTTTCAGGCGCATGTTACCGTTAAAGACTGCAACCGCAAAAGCCAGACAGGATGGAACCATACATTTCCCGCAATTTGTCCCCGGTAGAAGCTTAAAGACCTCTAGCGCATTCTTGAATTCGGGCATCAATTAAACTCCTGCCGGCCCAAATTCTTGTTGTGGTAACTGGGCGTTCAATATATGGCACATCATGGACTGTCAGGACCTCAGAATTCGAGTACCGTTCGGGCCGGTATGGATTCATCAGGTTTTGGCTGCTTTCCGGATACCAGTATCCGCTGCAACAGGTCCAACTCCTTTGGTTGGGCTTTTTCAACCTTCATGAAATTTACGATTATGGACCCGCCTTCCTCGGTTATTTTAAAATAATCCAGAAAATAGGATGGAACATAGATGTCCGGAA